>CAZZCM010000007.1:0-19817 GCA_964652445.1 uncultured Muribaculaceae bacterium
ATACCATTTTTCAAGGACAATTACAACAAATCTTTAATCCTTGTCTTTATTTTTTCATAACTAAAGTTCATCTTATTTAGAACATCTTCAGATTTCCCACTTTTTCCAAAGGAAGCCAAAGTAATTAGATACTTATCATTAGAAACAAATCTTCTTAGTCCACTAGGACTTCCAGCTTCGACGAAAAACGTCTTAACTCCAATTGGTAAAACACTATATTGATAAGCTTTTGGCGTTTTCAAAAATAATTCTATTGATGGCATTGATACAACTCTAATATCATAACCTTCTGCATAAAGTTCATTCGCAATGTCTGTACACACTTTAACTTCACTACCAGTGGCGATTAAAATTCCATTTAAATTATTGATTTCTTTGCGAACAATATAAGCTCCTCTAATAATTTTTTTCGCACTGGTTCCCTTAACTTCATCAGTTTTTTCTCTCGACAAAACAAGCGCGCTAGGTTTCTTAAGCGATATAATTGCATTAAAAGCTCCTAAAGTTTCCTTAAAATCAGCTGGTCTATAAACTGTGAAATTGGGAATACTTCGCAAATTAGAAAGTTGTTCTATGGGCTCATGCGTCGGCCCATCTTCCGAAGATCTAATCGAATCATGCGTAAAAATATAAGTGACTGGTAAATCCATGAGGGCACTCATTCTAATTGCTGGCCTCAAATAATCTGAGAATGCTAAAAAGGTTGAACCAAATGGTAAATAACCGCTCAAGGCTATTCCATTTAAAATAGCCCCCATGGCATGTTCACGAACTCCAAACCAAATATTAAGGCCACTATAATTATCTTTACTAAAGTCACCACCATTTGTAATATAAGTTCTAGTTGAACTGGCTAAATCCGCACTACCGCCAAATAATAAATCCGTTTGACTGGCTAAGAAATTGAGAATTCTCCCTGCACTATCACGGGTAGCTTCATTTAAAATCTCCTCGAATGGATTATCGTTAACACTGAATACAATTTTCTTATCAAAAAATTTTTGAATTGCTTCTCTTTCTTTTTTGGATTTCTTGTTTAAATAATCATTATATTCATGATGCCAACTACTATATTTTTCGTCAAATCTTTGCTTGACCGTAGTTCGAAAATCATTGATAGCTACATCATCTACCCAAAATGGTGAATTAGGAATGCCAAGTTTAGCTTTAAGCTGAACCACATCATCATTATCCAAAGGATTACCATGAACCTTATTAGTGTTTTCATAAACAGAGCCATTACCTAAAATAGTCTTAATCTCAATTAAAGAAGGTAATCCACTTTTTTTGGCTCTCTTAATTGCTTTGTTAATCTCATTAACATTGTTTCCGTTTTTAACTAAAGTCGTATACCAGCCCATGGCATCAAAACGTTCCATCACATCCTCATTAAAAGTCTTATTAGTACTTCCATCTAAAGACATACTATTAGAATCATACAAAACGATTAAATTATCAAGTTTCAAAGTACCGGCTAAAGAAGCTGCCTCGTAACTAACACCTTCCATTAAATCACCGTCACCACACAAAACATAGACATAATAATCAATTAAATTAGTATCTTTAAACTTCTCCTTTAAATGTTTAGAACCTATCGACATTCCAACAGCTGAGGCCAGTCCTTGACCTAAAGGACCAGTACTCATATCAACTCCTGGAGTAACTCCGAATTCAGGATGTCCTGGGGTAACTGATCCAAGTTGTCTAAACTTTTTTAAATCATCTAATGAAATAAAATCGAGCATATATAATAAAGCATATAAAAGTGCTGAACCATGGCCAGCTGATAAAATAAACCGATCGCGATTAATCCAATTACTCGCTTTTGGACTTACGTGCATATGGTTTGCATATAAAGTATATATAATAGGTGCGGCCGATAAAACAATCCCTGGATGTCCACTTCCAGCCTTATTAATCATATCAATACTTAAAGATTTTAAATTTGCTACCAAACTATTCATATCTATCCCTCATTAAATATTATAACAAATTTAAAACCACTTGAAAATTAAATTAGGCATTAATAGTAATAGTTTTTTCGTCATTTTTTTCAAAATGATTGTTGTCTAAAGCTCCCACATAAGATACCCCTAACAACATAACAATAAGTCCGATTGTTACTTTACTTTTTAAAATTTCCATATTTTATACCTCCTCTTCTTTACTTAATTTTATCACGAACAAATATTCGTGTCAACTCTTTTTTCAAACAAATGTTTGACTTTTTGTAAGAAATATGTTAACATGTGTATAGAAGATAAAGGAGGAATTTATGGAAAGTTTAACAAACCGCCAAAAAGATGTGCTTGACTACGTAAAATCTTACATTGTATCACATGGTTATCCACCAACAGTTAGGGAAATAGGTTCAGCTTTAGGGATTAATTCACCTGCTACAATTCATGCTCATTTAAAAAATCTAGAAAAAAAAGGTATCATTCGTAAGGATAATTCCAAAAATAGAGCTATTGAATTATTAGTTGAAAATGAATATATGCCTGCAAATGAAAAAGTTGTTGAGGTTCCTTTATTAGGAAAAATAACTGCTGGCTCACCGATTGAAGCTATTGAAACTCCAGATGAATTCTTTAGTTTACCATCATACTTACTTCCAAAAGGAAAAGAAGTATTTACTTTAAAAGTAAGTGGGACTAGTATGATAAACGCTGGAATTTTAGATGGGGATGTTGTTATCGTTGAAAGACGTAATACTGCTCGTAATGGTGAAATAATTGTGGCTATGACTGATGACAATGAAGTGACTTTAAAAACATACTATAAAGAAAAAAATCATTTTAGGTTACAACCAGAGAATGATACAATGGAGCCAATTATTTTAAATAATGTAATTATCTTAGGTAAAGCCATCGGTTTATATCGAAAAATATAAAAGAACAATAGTAATTTTCTATTGTTCTTTTGTCTATTAGAAACTAGTCTTCTATAGTTTCTTTTTTATGTTCTATATAATCATTTTCTAGTTTAGAAATATCGTTTGGACTTAAAAATAATATGACAGAATTATCAATTTCCATTAATTTTTTATAATCATTGATACCAATATGTTCTGCATTAGGAATTTCTTTAATTAAATCTTCACTAGAAATGTCTCCAGCGGTTTCTCTAGAACCATGGATATCCATGATATATGCTTTATTAACGCCTTTAAGAATTTCGATATAATCATCTTTAAATTCTTTGGTTCTACTAAATGTATGTGGCTGGAAAACAACTATAATATCTTTATCTTCATACTTTTGTCTAGCTGCTTTAATGGTTACTTTAATTTCTGTTGGATGATGGGCATAATCGTCTACTACAATATTATCTCCCACTATTGTTTCGGAAAATCTTCTTTTGGCACCTCTAAATGTTTTTAATTGTTTAGCTACTTCTTTAGCTTCAAGTCTCTCGTAATAGCAAACACTAATAACTGCTAATGCGTTTAAAAGTTGGTGTTTTCCAAAAATCGGTAAATCAAAATGTCCATAGTAATTGTCTTCAACAAATACATCGAAACTAGTCCCTTTTTTACTATAATTAATATCTTTGGCAATGATGTCGTTATCATCATCTATTCCATAATAGAAGATTGGTTTAGAAATATCTAAACTATGGGTGTACTGATCATCTCCACAGGCAATCACCATATTTTCGGCATTATCGGCATATTCTCTATAAGCATCAATTACATCGTCGATATCTTTAAAGTAATCAACATGATCAAGTTCAATATTCGTAATAATGGCATAATAAGGATGATATTCTAAAAAATGTCTTTTATATTCACAAGCTTCTAAAGCAAAAAACTTATTTTCTTTGGAAGCATGGCCGGTTCCGTCACCAATTAAATAATTACAGCCTTCTAAATTATCAAGGACATGGGCAAGCATTGAAGTTGTTGAAGTCTTACCATGACATCCAGCTACGGTGATTGTTTTAAACATATTAGTTAATTTGGCTACCATGTCTTGGTAGGTATGAATTGGTAAATTCATTTCCGTTGCTTTAGCAATCTCGACATGATTATCAGGAAAGGCATTCCCTTTAATAATAATCATACCTTCTTTAATATTTTTTTCATCAAAAGGTAATATTTTAATACCTCTTTCTTTAAGACCAGCTTCTGTAAAGAAGTGTTCTTCTCTATCACTTCCAGATACTTCATAACCTAAATCAAACAAAATAGAAGCAAGTGCGCTCATGCCAGAGCCTTTTATTCCAACAAAATAATACATTATGTTTCCTCCTTAACTCAAAATATCGATTAAGTATGGTCCAAGTATTAAAACCATGATAAGTGGCACTATAAATACAACTGAAACAATACTAACCTTATTTGGTATTTTATTAATCTGCCCTTTTATTTCTAATATTTGTTTTTCTCTTAGAAAATCAATTTGATTATACATCGTATCTAAAATACTATTACCAAACTGGTTGGTTTGAATAATATTTAAGATGATATTATTGATAGTTTCTGAAGGTATTCTTTTCTTCATATCTTCAAGAGCTTCTAACAATGACTTGCCGAAATCCATTTCCTTAAGGGCTTTCTTAAACTCGGAAGAAAGTTCGGAATCTACATTATCACAGGTAACTGAAAGTGCTTGTTCCAAATTTCTTCCTGATTCTAAAGTCAATGTCAAAATTTCAAAGAATTGTAAAGCTTGATAATCAAGTCTAGCTATGCGCTGTTTCACCTTTCTAGTAATAAATATGTAATAAAATAGATAATAATACCCGATTGCGACAAAAGGAGCATATAAATATCCGTTTTTACTTACACATAAAATTATAATAAAAATTAATAAAGTAGTAAAGAGTCTTGTGTTACAAAATGATAAAGCGTTGAATTTTGTGTCCTTACCCAAACTAGTAAGTTTTAAGGAAATATCCTCTATTTCTTGTTTGCGATAGATTTTTCTTATTAGTTTTTTTTCATTCATCTATATCACCACTTTCATAATTTTTTTGACAAAAATAATAAAAATAATGTAATAAATAATCATTAAGGTAAGTAAAATAAGACCCAATTTAGTCGTCACAAATGGCATGAAATATGAAGGATTAATAAGGCTTACAAATAATACAAAAATAAATGGAACGACGAATAAAACATAAACAATAATCTTACTACTACCAGTTAAACTCTTAAGTTCAAGTCTTAATTTTTTCTTATTGAATAATGTCTTCTCGATGGCATCAAAGACTTTTGTAATATTTCCACCTGTTTTATTTAAAATGGTTAAAGAAGCTGTTAAATAATTAACTTCTTCAAGTTTGACTCTTTCCGCAAACCTTTTAAAAATTACATCAATACCGAGGCCATAAGATAATTCTAGCGACATTTTTTTAAATTCTTTGCCAATTTCACCTTTAATTTCTTCGGCTACAATATCGATAGCTTGTTTTATGCTTCTACCTGATTTAAAAGCGTTGTTCATGACAATAATTGCTGAAAGTAAATCATTTTCCATTTTTACTCTATATGTTTTATATTTGATAAAATACAAAATATCAAAGACAAAGAATCCAATTATTAGTGGAATAACTATTTCATAAGCGGAAATGATTTTAAATTGTATGGTTGTCGCCACTACTGCAATAATTACAAAGATAAGTCCAGTTAAAATCTTACCAGCGAATATTTCAAAGCCAGAATTATGAAGCACGCTTATATTAGAATATTTATCAAGTTTTTTGGCATATTTTTTGGCAAATTCTGACTTATCAAATAATTTCATAATTTTATTAATGATTATATGATAAATGTAAAATAATCTATCAAATATTGATACCGTACCACCGTTTTTAGCTTCGATGACAAAAGCGTCAATACGTTTTTCCAGTTTAAATGTCTTTTGCATTTTGAAAATAGGAATCAAGAGTAAACACAATAATACTACAATAAATATTTGTAAAATAAATAAGTTATTGTTGACGGCGTTGACTTGGGCGGTTATTGTTTTACTAGCCATATTACCTGCTTCATCGTAGACTGTATAAGTGATTTTATGTGTTCCAACTTCACTTAAATCAATATCACTAGTTTTAATAGATGCGGTTACATCACCATCATGGTTATCGGTCGCACTTACTCCTTCACTGACATCAAATTCTTCACCTTTATTAATAGATATATATTCTTTATTTACATTAATAACTGGTGGCTCTTTATCAATTAAATATGTACCGCTATTGACATTGACACTTGTACCGTTGGCTCCGTAACAGATAACCGAAATTTGATAATTTCCACTATCGTCTAGAACAATTTTGCTGACTTTATTTTCAGAGGCATTAACACTATTAGTAGCTATCCCATTTTTATAGACAGTATATGTATATTTTGTTGTCGTTTCTGATGGTGAAAACTCGACAATAATATCTTTATTTGCCGGTTTAACCATACTATCAATGTTAAACTTTCCACCTTCTACCATATGTCCTCCTATTTAAATATATCATCTATATCGGTAACTCCTTTGGATTTAATTTTTGTATAAACCTTAGGAACATAATTATGCATTAAGAATTCACCTACGACATCACCATTAGGTAAAACTCCTGTCTGCTTAAATTTAAAGATTTCTCTTTGGCTAATTTCACCATTTTGTAAACCGGTAATTTCTGTAATGCTTGTGACTTTTCTACGTCCATCACTGAGTCTACGAACTTGAACGATAATATCAAGCGCATTTTCAATATATTCACGAATTGCTACCACGGGGATTTCGACTCCATTCATAAGAACCATGGTTTCTAGTCTGTTTAAAGCGTCAGTTGGGCTGTTCGCATGCATTGTGGTCATACTACCATCATGACCGGTATTCATTGCTTGAAGCATATCGAAGGCTTCTTTACCACGAACTTCACCGACAATAATTCTATCTGGTCGCATACGTAAACTGTTAATAACTAGATCGCGAACTGTAACGCTTCCAGTTCCCTCGTAATTATTAGTTCTGGTTTCCAAAGAAATAACATGGTCTTGTTTTAATCTTAGTTCGGCAGCATCTTCTATTGTTATAATGCGTTCATTTGGACTACAAAAGGCGGACAAAATATTTAATAAGGTCGTCTTTCCTGCACCAGTTCCTCCGACGATTAAAATGTTAAGTTTGGCATGTACACAAGCTTCCAAAAATCTTGCCATATATGGTGTTAAAGTACCGGTTCTTAAAAAATCATCAATATTTGCAAGTTCATTTTTAAATTTACGAATAGTAAGTACGGGTCCGTTTAATGAAAGTGGTGGTAAAACAGCATTCAATCTTGAACCGTCATCTAAACGTGCATCTACCATTGGGTGAGCAGTATCAATGGTCCTGCCTAAAGGCTGAACTAATCTTTGGATAACTCTAATAATATGTTCGTTATTGACAAAACTAGTAGTTCCATCTCGTTTTAAATGACCATCAATTTCAATATAAACTTCGTCTTTACCATTGACCATAATTTCTGTAATGTCTTTATCTTTTAAAAGCCCCGTAAGTGGCCCATATCCATTAACTTCATTATCGATTAAATTGTAAATATAGTTTCTTTCTGAACTGGTTAAATCATAGCCTTCAATAATTTGATCGATTTGGACTTTGATAAAATCTTCCATTGAGTTGTGATTTCCCATTTCATTATCAATTAAACTTTGGATGATTTCATTACGTAACTTTTCGAGCAAAATCTTATCAGGAAAGGCATCATAGTCATTAACTTGAACCTCGACAATATCATCAACTGTTACATCAAATTCTTCAGTAAATTTTTTACTCATAGGCCCCTCCTATTTTATAATTTCTTCTAAAATTTGTCTAAGGACTAAACTGCCCTTACTTTTCATTATTCCTTTATCTAAAGTCAGTATTTCACCATTATAAATGTATTTTTCAATGGATTTATTGTAAAAACTTTTTGGTATTTCATAAATTGAACTTTCACTTAAAATATTTTTAACTTCTGATAGACTATAACTAGTATTATTGGGCCTAGCTTCATTTAAAATAATTTTATAATTATGGGCATCCATATTTTTATGAATTGAACACATGGTTTTCATGTTTTTTAAATCCATTAAATCATTAGTTATAACGTATAATATTTCATCACTAGCATCTAAAGTGACTAAATTAATCTCGGATAAAATATGACTAGTATCAATTAAAATAACTTCATATTGTAATTTTAATCTAGCTAAAATCATACTAATATATTTGGTCTTTATCTTAGTCGCACTTCGAGGATCAATTGGGGCGGGTAAAACATCAATATGCTCGTTATAGCTAACTACATAATCGGAAAATGAATCAAATCGGTTATTAATAAAATCTTCACATAAAGTATATATATCGCTTGTATTATTTAGGTTTAAAGAAGCTGCGATAACTCCTGAATATAAATCTAAATCAATAATAATGGTCTTTTTACCCATATCTGATAATATACCAGCTAAATTAAGGACTGTTGTTGATTTACCAGTTCCGCCTTTAACAGATGTTACTGTAATTATTTTTGCGTTGTTAAGTGCCATATAAAGCCTCCTAATCTTTTACTATTATTTTTTTATCGGCTTCTAAATAACCAATATATGTTATATCAATACTATAAGCTTTTTTTAATATTGAACTAAACATTCCATCTAAACTGCTGGTAACATGTATTTTAATAACGCCATCATTAATATCGATATTTTTAGTTCCGCTGATATTTTTATCAAGTAGTTTTTTCATTTTATCGCTGACGTTTTCTTTATCTAAATTGTCTAATCCATAATTAATTGCATCGGTTATACTATTTTTATATTCAGTATTTATAATAGATAACCTTCCTATTTCTATAACACTAGCTGTAATCATCATGACTAAGGGCAAAAGCAAAACGAATACAACTAAAGTTTGCCCCTTATTGTTCATCTTTTTCTCCCGCATAAATTACTTTAGATGTTTCGATTTTATAGTTTTTTCCAAGAACATTGCTAAGTATTGGAGCTGATACACTAATGCTTTTTTTTAAAGTGATTTTAACTGTATCGTCTGTAACTGACTCATCGTATGTTAAGTTTTCTTTAGCGACATAAGCCATAAGTTCTTTTTTATTGTTGTTTTGATATAAATCAGTAACTGTTTCCATGGAATTATTTAGGTCTATTTTTTGCATAAAAATACCGCCAACATCAACTAATGCCATAAAAACAATCAAGATAACTGGCAATATTAAAATAAATTCTACAAGTGCCTGCCCTTTTTTATTCATGTTACCCGCCACCTATCATATAAATTATAACAGAAAAAGGCTAAAATAACAATGTTTTTTAGTCTTTTTCTAGTATGATGTAATCCTAAGAAATTAAACTATATATTGGGAAGTAAATAATATACTTAGAATATATAATATCTTTATTTTAAATTTTTTAGTTTATATAAAATATTTAGGGCTTCTAAAGGGGTTATTTCTAAGGGGTCGATTTTACTAAGTTCTTCTTCTACTTTAGAAGTTTTAGGAATTAAATCATCTATTGGCAGGGCTTCTTGAACTTTAATATCTCGTTTTTTCTCGTTGCCTTCATAGATTTTTAAAATTTCTGAAGCTCTTTTTATAAGTTCATCTGGTAAATCAGCAAGTTTGGCAACATGAATACCATAGCTTTTATCAACACTACCTTCTTCAATTTTGTGTAAAAAGGTGATTTGACCGTTTTCTTCATAAGCACTTACATGAATATTTTTAAGGCCGCTTAAATTATCTTCTAAATCGGTGAGTTCGTGATAATGGGTGGAAAAGAAGGTTTTTCCTTTGATATGTGAATGAATATATTCAATAATTGATTGGGCTAAAGCCATACCATCAAAAGTGGCTGTTCCTCTACCTAGTTCATCAAATAATAACAAACTTTTATCGGTGGCATTACTAATTGCATTATTGGCTTCTATCATTTCAACCATAAATGTTGATTCGCCACTAACTAAATCATCGGAAGCTCCGATTCTGGTAAATATTGAATCGAATACTGGTAATTTGGCTTCACTTGCTGGGACAAAGCATCCAATTTGTGCCATTATGGCGATTATGGCCATTTGACGCATATAGGTTGATTTTCCTGCCATATTAGGTCCTGTAATTAATAAAATATTTGTATCCTTATCCATTACAATATCATTTGAAACAAATTCTCCATCGATAACTTTTTCGACAACTGGGTGTCTGGAATCTTTGATATAAAGTTCGTTTTCTGTAAGTGTTGGTCTAACATAATTATTTTCTTCACTAACCGTTGCGAATGACTGCATAACGTCGGCTTCACTAATTACTTTGGCTATTTCTTGTAATTTGGGAATATATTTTTTTACTTCGTCACGAATTTCATTAAACAAACTATATTCAAGTTCGACAATCTTTTCTTCGGCATTTAATATTAAAGCTTCTTTTTCTTTTAAAACTGGGCTGATATATCTTTCGGCATTAACTAAAGTTTGTTTTCTTTGATAACCGTATTCTTCTTTAACTAAATTTAAATTGCCTTTACTAATTTCAATATAGTAACCAAAAACTCTGTTATATCCAACTTTTAAATTTTTAATTCCTGTTTTTTCTCTTTCTTCTTGTTCGAAGCGAGCAACGAAGTCTTTACCACCTTTACGAAGTTCTTTGAGTTCATCTATTTCAGGACTATAACCTGCTTTAATTAAATAACCTTCTTTAACACTAATTGGTGGGTTTTCGTAAATACTTTTTTCTAGTAATTCAAATAAATTGTCTAAAGTTTCTAATGACTTATAAAAACCAATTTTCTTTAAAATTTCTTTGATGGCTGGCAAAACTTTAATGGAATTTTTAAGTTGTAACATATCCCGAGCATTTGCGTTACCAAAAGCTACTTTACCACTTAATCTTTCTAAATCATAAACTTCGTTTAAAAGGTCTTCTAAATCGCTTTTTAAAAGAAATTCTTTAAGTAAAGTATCAACGCAATCATAACGTTTTTCAATTGTTTCTTTATCAATTAATGGATTTAAAATAAAATTCTTAAGTAATCTGGCACCCATTGCGGTTTTGGTTTTATCTAAAAGCCAAATTAAGGAATAATTTCTTTGTTTAAGTCTTAAAGTTTCGGTAAGTTCTAAATTTCTTTTGGTATGTACATCCATTTTTAAGTAATTTTTACTTTCTCTAACCAAGGCTGGCTGTAAATGATCTAAATTACGTTTTTGATTGCCGGCGATATAGGTGACTAAATGTTTAACTGTTTCTACATATCTTTGGTCAGTAAGGTGTTCATATGTTTTTTTATACTCATCACTAATGTTGTCGGTAATTGTTACTGGTAAATGAAATTGGTTTTTAAGCATTGAATAAATTGCTTTATCAACCTTTTCGGTAATTACAACTTCTTTTGCTCCCAAATTAATAACTTCACTAACGACTTTGGTTGGATTATGTGGGACTAATAAAACATAAATTTCACCGGTTGATGCGTCGGCATAGCTAACGCCATAAGCATGTTTAAAATCAACAATATTGGCGATAAAATTAAAGTCATCTGATTTTAAAGTTTCGCCATTCATTACTGTACCTGAACTAATAATTTGAACGATATCTCTTTTAACAAGACCTTTTACAGACTTAGGATCTTCCATCTGCTCACAAATACCAATTTTATAACCTTTTTCAATTAATCTGTCAATATAACTAGAAGCTGCATGATAAGGTATTCCACACATTGGTACTCTTTCTTCTAATCCAGCTGATTTACCAGTCAAAGTAAGCTCAAGCTCACGGCTAAGTAAAACGGCATCATCAAAAAACATTTCGTAAAAGTCGCCAAGTCTAAAAAAGATTATTAAATCTTCATTGGCGTTTTTAATTTCCAAATACTGTCTCATCATCGGAGTTATTTTATTTAAATCAACATCTTTTCTCTCCATATTTACCACCAAAAATACTTTCTAATTTTTAATTATTATAACGCATTTTTTGTTTTTTTTAAAGCTTTGATTTTTTGTAATTGAAAAAATCACCTCAATAATATGAAGTGATAATTAATTATATAATATCTGTTTTAATGTTTGGGTTTTTAAGAGCTTCTATAAGTTTATCTATTTCTTCCTTAGTATTATAAAAGTATAAACTAATTCTACAGGTGTTTTTTATCTTAAGCTCATCTTTTAATATTTTAGCGCAGTGACTACCAGCACGCGTACAAATATTATATTTATCTAAATAAATGGATAAATCTTGTGGGAATATATCTTTATAATTAATAGTTACAATTCCTGTTTCGCTGTTTTCATTATATATCTCTACTTTAGGAATTTCTTTTAATCTATTTATCAAGTAATTTCTAAGTTCGAGTTCATATTTATGAATTTTATCAAAACCAATATTACTTAAATACTTAATAACATGGCCAAAGCCAATAACTCCGGCAATATTAGGTGTTCCTGCTTCTAATAAATCGGGCATTGACTTATAAATTCTAGTTCCGTCGTTGGTAAATTCGGCATTCATACCCCCACCAAAAATAATAGGTTTTATGTTATTTAGATGATTTTCTTTTACATAAATTATACCAACACCTGTAGGTCCACACATTTTATGGGCCGAAAAGGCTAAAAAATCAACATCTAAATCGGTAACGTCAACTTTCATATGAGGAACGCTTTGGGCACCATCACATAACACTAGAATTCCTTTTTCATGGGCATATTTAGTAATTTCTTTAATTGGTCTTACATCACCAACAACATTACTAACATGGGCCAGTGAGATAACTTTAGTATTGGTATTTACACTTTTTATAACATTGTCTATTGTGACTTTGTGATTTTCATCAAGGGGAATATATTTAATTTTAATACCAATTTCATCGGCAAGCTCAAACCATGGCAATATGTTAGAAGCATGCTCACTTTTAGTAATTAAAACCTCGTCACCTCTTTTTAAATAATGTTTGAAAAAGCCAAAAACAATTTTATTAATGGAATCTGTAGTTCCGCTAGTAAAGGCAATTTGCTTAGAGCTTTTTGCATTAATTAATTGGCGTGTAAGTTCTCTGGCATTTTCATATTCACTACTGGCTTTAATGCTTAAATTATAATCTCCCCTATGGGCATTAGAACTATAATGATTATAATAATCAGAAATAGCTTCACTTAATATTTTTGGTTTTAAAGTAGTCGCCCCATTATCAAAATAAATCACTCCGGTTTTAATTATTTCGAAATCCTCTGCATTCACATTTTCACCTCCAGTATTTATTAATTATGCTTTCCATTTCATCTTGACTTTGTTTTAAACCATTTAATAAGAAACTTTTTATAATTAAATTTTCAGCTTCTTTAAAACGGATTCCTCTACTCATTAAATAAAATATTTCATCTTCGTTACATTTACCGATGTGAGCACTGTGATTTGCGATAACGTCATTTTCATCGATAAATAAATTAGGTTTGATTGTACATAAGTTATTAGTTAAATTTATAATTCTGTTTTTTTGGTCTAAAACGCAGTCTATATTACCATTTGGTACAAAACCCGAAACCACGAAAGAAAGCTGTCCATCATTAATATTAACTCCATGATTTATAATATTACTTTCGGTATTACGTTTGTTATGGTAAACCATTAAATTATATTTTTCTTGGGAATTAGAAATGGTTTTTAATAAATAATTTACTTTGGCGTTTTCGCCATTTAAATTAAAAACAAGTTGTTCTTTGATTTTTTGAACGTCGTTAATTTTATAAATATTAAGATTACTATCTTTATCCAAGTTGATTTCATATCGTAATTTAAATTCTTCACCAGTTTTAATTTCATATAAATTACATTTTACGTTTTTACAAACATTAATTAATATGTTTAATTTGGTTTTGGAATTACTGATGTATTTAATGATTAAATCGGTATCGGCTAAAATATCTATTTTAATAAGAGAAATAACATCATCTTTTTTTTGGCAAATTGAAATGTTTTGATCTGATACTTTTTCTACGATTTCGCCTGTTTCTATTACTATTTTATTCATATTATTCATTTTCCTTTATAATACTAGTACTAGTTTCGGATATTTTTTCATATCCTTCTTTTTCAATTACTTTAACTAAAGAGGAATCTCCACTTTTAACTATTTTACCGAGAGACATAACATGAATATAATCGGGCTTAATATAATCAAGTAATCTTTGATAATGCGTTACTAATAAAATGGCTGGTTTTTCTTTTTGGTAATAATCCATAACACTTTCTCCAACGATTTTTAAGCTATCAACGTCTAATCCTGAATCGATTTCATCGAGCATAACCAATTGTGGTTTTAAAATATGCATTTGCAAAATCTCGTTTTTTTTACGTTCGCCACCTGAAAAGCCTTCATTGATTCCTCTATGAATCATATCTTTGTTCATTTTAAGGTCTTCGACTGTTTTATCGAGTTCTTTTATAAAGCTATATAATTTAAAGTTTTCATTTTTACTTCTTAAGGCGGTTCTTAAAAAGTCGGCATTACTAACGCCTTCTATTTCCATTGGCATTTGCATACCTAAAAAAATACCTAATCTTGCTCTTTCGTCTACTGGCATGTCGTTTATTTTGATATTATCGAAATAAATATTGCCTTTAACGATTTCATAATTAGGGTCACCCATAATAACTTTAGTTAATGTTGATTTTCCGGTTCCATTAGGACCCATAATGGCATGAATTTCTCCGGATTTTATTTCTAAATTAAAATCATTTAAAATTATTTTTCCGTTTATTTTAACTGTTAAGTCTTTAATTTTTAAGTTTTGCATTTGTATCACCTACAAATATTTTAGCACCTTTTTACTTTTTTTAACACTAATTTGAATAAAAATGACAAAACTTTTCCATAATATGTTAGAATATTCCGCAAATATTCGCGCAAAAAAGAGCTTAAGCTCTTTTTATATACTGGAAACTATGTCTTTTGAAAAACCAAATTTATACTTTGTATAAGTTCTTTTAATTTTTTTGGTCTGTGTTTTTGATGTAGTTTTCATCTACTGTTTTATCGATTTCGTTTAAGGTTTCTTCATTGATTTCATCGACAATTTCTTCCCATGGTTCTTCGTCTTCTTCGATGGCAATTTTGACTTTTGTTTCGCCAACGATTTCCACACCCAATTCTTTTTCAATACTGAAAGAAATAGTTTTTCCGTCTTTGATGTTCACTTCTGAACAAGTTGGTTGTTTTAATGAACGAACGATTATATCGGTATCTCCTGATAAATCAGCGGTTTCTTTGACTCTAACATTGAATAAATCATTGTATTCGATTTTGTGATTAATTACGGTTGTTTTACTGTCGTTATCGTATGAATACCATATATTAATATCGAATGAACCGTTAACACCCACCTTGTCGGCGGCTTTATAACCTTTAAATTGATGGTTTATTACCCAACATCCTAAAATTGTTGTTGGTGTGTTGTCTGCTTCTACTGTATATGTATTTTGGAAATGTTTTTTGCCTTTACCAACAATGGCTTTGGTTACTATCTCTTTATATGCTGCCACTATATCACCCCTCACTTTAAGATATGCTTATTTGGTAAAAAAGTACACAAAAAAGTAGTTTTTTTAACTACTTTATGTATTTTATAACTTCATACTTTACAAATTCGTTAGTTGTTAGTGATTTGTAAATGTTGATGGTTATATTTTTTGAATTTTTTACCTCTTTTTTTATTTCTTGAGAAACTTGATTTATTTCGCTTTCTATCTGGGTCTCGTTTTTGTTTTCGTATTGTTGTAAGGTGGTTTTGAATGTTTTGTCTGCTTTTAAGTTATTGGTTATACTGGTTAAAATTTTGTCGACATTGTTTGAATCTATAATAAGTGATACTTTTTGAGTTTTTGTTATTTTTTCTTCTTCATTTATTTGGGTTTTGGAGCTGGTGATTTTTTCGGAACTGATACCTTTGGAGATAGCTTGTGTTAGTGAATCTTTTATTATTTCTTTTTCTTCTTTATTTAGGTTATTTAAATTGTCTTCATCTTGTAAGGCAATATATTTATTTAATATTTTATCGGAATAATAATGTATGGCATTTGTAAACATTGTTTTTGGATTATTTGTGTAATACATGCAAAAGCCAATAATGGCAATTATTATTATTAAAATTGTCGTAATGATTATTGGTGTTTTTGATGTCTTTTTTGGGTTATTTGTTATTATTTTGTCTATTTCTTTTTGGTTTAAGGTTTTATTGGTTCCATTTATTAATGTTTTATCAATGTTGGTGGATGATTTTTTTAAGGCTTTGCCGATGGCATCTTGAACATCTTGTTTTATTTCTTTTTTTTCACCGGCATTTAAATTTTGATTTTCATCTTTTTTCACTGTAAACCACGCTCCTATTCTATATCCATAATATCAGATTATTTTTTACTTTTCAATAAATATTTAACTTTTATCTATTATTCCATCCATGCTCCAAGTTTTTACATTGGTTATTTTGACGTTAACTATTTTACCTAGTTTTTCTTTATCGGCTTTGACGTTTACTAGTTTCATTGTATCGGTATAACCGGCTAACATGTTTGGGTTTTTTTCGCTTATATTTTCTAAAAGTACTGGAACTATTTTGTCTTGGTATTTTTCGTTGGCTTGTCTTGCATATTTGTTGATTAAATCGTTTAATTTATATAGTCTTTGTTCTTTTGTTTTTAATGGTGTATCGTCTTTCATTTTAGCTGCTGGCGTTCCTTCTCTTGGCGAGAAGATGAATGTGAAAGCTGAATCGTACTTACATGTATTAACAACATCTAAGGTGTCGTTAAAATCTTCTTCGGTTTCGCCTGGGAAACCGACGATTATATCGGTTGTGATAGCACAGTTTGGGATGGTTTTTTTTATTTTGTTATATAATCTTATATATTCTTCTTTGGTATAGCGGCGACCCATTAATTTTAATATTTTATTTGAACCTGATTGAAGGGGCAAATGAATATAAGGCATTATATTTGGATATTTGGCGATTACATCGATCATTTTATCGGTAAAATCCCATGGATGTGAGGTTACGAATCTTATTCTTTCGATACCAGTTTTGGCAGTTTCTTCTAACAAATCGGTCATGTCATATGGGACGTTTAAGTCTTTACCGTAGGCGTTAACATTTTGACCTAATAAGGTAACTTCTTTATAACCTTTTTCTTTTAATTGTTTTACTTCTTTAATGATGTTTTCTTTGGTTCTACTTCTTTGTTTGCCTCTAGTGTATGGGACTATGCAATATGTACAAAATTTATCACAACCGTACATGATGTTTACCCATGCTTTATACTTACTGTCTCTTTTGACTGGCATATTTTCGATGATGTCACCTTCGATACTGTATACTTCTAATTCTTGGTTTTGATTTTCCAAACTTTTGGCTAAAATGTTTGGAAGTTCGTTTATATTGTGAGTGCCAAAAACAATATCTAACCATTTGTATTTGTTTTTTATTTCACTTGCCACGGTTTCTTCTTGAACCATGCAGCCACACATACCAACGATTATATTTGGTTTTGTTTGTTTTAGGTGTTTGATTCTACCAATCATACCAAAGACTTTATTATGAGCATTTTCTCTAATGGCACAGGTGTTTAAAAGAATTAAGTCGGCGTTTTCCATATTATCTGTTTCTTTGAATGACATTTGTTCTAAAATGGCTTTGATGTTTTCGGTATCATGTTCGTTCATTTGACAACCATATGTTTTTATATAGTATGTTTTATTTTTACCTAGATTTTTATATTCTTTGTTTAAATTATAATTGATTGTTTTGGGTTTTGTTTTTGTTCTTTTTTTGGCTTCTATTAAATTAGGCATTTGCATATATATCACTTCTTTTCTTCTTATAGATAATATCATAATTATATGGTTTATTCAAGAATTTTTAGGTAATATAAGACTGTTAGGTATTTGCCTTTTTTCTAATTTACGTAGTAAAAACCTTATATTATTAAAAATAACTAGAAAATATTTCTAGTTATTAAATATTTAAGAAAACTAACAATACCTAAATATTGTATATGAGAGAAATAGTATTGTTAGTAGGGTCATAGACCCCATTAGATAAACTTTATTTACCTAATGGAGTCTATGACTCCATTTTTATGAAGATGGACATGTTTCATGGGTTTCATAAGAGTTGGTTGGACTGTTTCCGCATACTGTTCCTGAGGTATAAGTATAAGTATTATAAGAAGTATTATTCATATATATTCCACCACTAGAAGAACTAGCTGTGTTATTCTTGATTGTTCCGCCATTTAAAGTAAAAACTGATGAATAACTAGAATTTGTATTGCTTAAAGCAACCCCGCCTCCATTAGCGGCATCATTACCAGATATAAGACCACCTTTCATCACAAATTCATTATTTGCACCATTTACTAGAGCAATTCCACCACCATAAGAACTGGACGTATTATTGCTTATGGTTCCGTCAGTCATTTCCAAGATAGTATAATATAAAATCATTCCACCGCCACTAGCTGCAGCAGTATTTCCATCTATTAATACATCTCCAGATATAGTTATCGTTGTTAAGTTATCTGCATTCCCACAAGGGTGAAGTCCACCTCCAGCTCTATTAGCTGTATTATTAATTATTTTACCACCACTCAATTTAAGAACACTCCCAGCGGCAGATGCAATTCCGCCACCGTTTCCCGTCGTATCACCTACACCTCCATTTGCCAAATTTCCTTCTATTGTTCCACCTGTCATGTTTATGGTACAATATGGGTTTCCATATACACCACCACCACTCGCAGCACTTGTATTATTTGATATTGTAGCTTCTCCAGATATATTAGCAGATGCAGCTAAATTTGAAGTTCCATTTGAATTTATAGATACTCCTCCACCACTACCATTATTAGTTTCATTTCCTTCTATTGTTCCACCAGTCATTGTGAACGTTCCAGCTCCGTTACTATCATAAGTGATATTTAATCCACCACCAATAGAAGTTGCCACATTTTCACTAATAGTTCCACCGGTCATATTCACCTCACCAGCACTCCATACACCGCCGCCAGCAGAAGATTCATTATTATTAATACTTCCACCATTAATATTTAACACAGTGCCAGATATGTTGTATATTGCTCCTCCTTTTGTTGCGGTATTATTAGATATTGTTCCATTATTAATTTCAACAGTTGTATTTGAATAGTATTTTGTTGAAGAATATATACCTCCTCCGTTGCCAGTAGAGGTATTTGAAGATATGGTCCCATCATTAATAATTAAAATTCCATGATTTGAAAGTGCACCACCATCTGCAGAAGATTCATTATTAGTGATAGTTCCAGAATTTATTGTTAATTTGTCTGCTATCCCTATATGAATTCCAGCAGAACCACTATCGACTGTTGTATTGCCTTTAATTGTTCCACCATTCATATTACAAATAGCATAGGACTCGTCTGTACCATTCTGCAAACGCACGCCACCACCGTAATATCCTGTTGAAATGAAGTTTTGGACTGTTGATCCCGAATTTAGATTTAATGTCGTTCCAGGGTAAGTAGTCACTCCGGTCCTTGTATCAGAAATACTATTTCCATCTATAGTTATATCTGTCAAAGTTAATGATCCATCATTTAATGATAATAGAAAATCATTTAATGCAATCCCCTTAATAATACTATTAACACTACTATCTTCACTATAGCTTGTTAATGTGATTTCTTTTTCTTGATTAAGTGTTGTTGTTTCTTCACTTGTTAAATCATCCATGACATAAATTGTAGCTGTACTGGTAGCCATTGTATAGGCTTTACTTACGGTTTGATAT
>CAZZCM010000008.1:0-19668 GCA_964652445.1 uncultured Muribaculaceae bacterium
ATAAAAGATGGACTATATATATCGTTACTTACAAAATTGAATATAAAGAAAGGGGAAAAATTAATGAATAATAAAATCAGAAAATTATATAGATATACTAATAAAATGAAAAAGAAAAATCCAGATATGTATTATTTTGATGATGGCAAGGTATGTGAGTCTCAAGATTTTAAAAAAGATAATATGAAATATTCAGTAATGAAAGTAAATACTGATATAAATACAACTAATTATTTAGTGTATTTACTAGTGATCTATGAAAATAAGTCAATTCCACAAATGTTAGTTAGAAGTTTTAAAACTAATAGAGGTACAAGTACATATTTTAAAGAATTATGTTCTTTAGTTGAGAAAAATACTAATCAAGACATAATTTCCAAATGCTATGAAAAACTTGCTGAAAGTAATTCAAAATCAATTGCGATATTTAAGGGTTTATTCAGCTAGTAAGAAAAATTATCAGATTCAGTATCAGTTTTTGTATTAGACTTTTGGGGGTAACAAAAACCAAATGTTTCTGGTATACTTGTTATAAATAGGACAAACTTTGAAGAAGTCCTATTTTTTTGCTCTATAAACTGCAAAATTGCATTTTTAAATGCAAAAATGCAATTAAGCTCTTGACTTTTTTATAAAAAGTTGTAAGATAAATGACAATTATTTACATTAGTTTGTAAATATTGGGGTTTCTGGTAATTATGGGCACAATATAATATATATTTTTTCAAAGAGAGATTACTAGACTTCGAGTGATTTCTCTTTTTACAAAGTAGGGGGTGTATTTGCAAATGCAAGTAGAGTTTAAAAAAATATATCTTGATGAGTATGATTTAAGGGCAATTGTTAAAGCGGTATATAATTTATTTGATGATTATAATTACAAAAAAGCCATTGCTCAAGAGTATTTAGATTCGGTTTACCAGCATAGATTGACTGACGAACCTAAAAATTCAAAATACCATAAGAAAATAGATTCAACATACAATATTGTTGAAAAAAGAGAAAAAGTAGTAAATTACCTTAATGAATTTGATAGAAAGTTAGAATTTTTATTATCTACTTTAACGCCAGAAGAAACAAAAATCTATAAACATAGTGTAATAGGAAGAGAACAAGATAAAGTAGTTAGGGATTGTGTATGTAAGACTGATAAGACATATTATCCAATTAAGAAAAGCTGTTATGTAAAAATTGCTCTTAGATTTGGATTAGTAGATGGTTTTACAAAGAATGTGTTTGCGACTATTAGTTTATTTGACTAGTGGTCGTTCTTTTTTTTGCTAATTTTTTTAAAAATTTATTTAGTCAAAATCGTTATTGATTGTTTTTTAAGATTGTTTATTTTTTAATCTAAGCCTTATAAAATAAGGAAATTAGGTAAAAATAGCACAACTAAAAATACAACTAAAATCACAATAAAATTCGCTACTGACATTACAATTGTTAGATGCTAAAATGTAGTAAAATGGGATAAGTTTAAAGAGATGGAACTGTCTCATTTTTATTTTCACTATTTATTTTTTTTAAAGAGCAACTTTGTTTTGTTCTTTTTTTGTACTTTCAAAGAGGGAGATGGTTTTATGCCAAAAGTTAAAAAGCCTAGGTTATATGGTAAAGAGATTTTAGATGAATACAATTATCCAGAAACACGTGATAAAGTTTTAAACTATTTTGCAAAGTATAGAACTTACAGCATAAAAGTTGAAGAAATATCTGATGCTTATAATTCTCCATTATCAAATGATTCGATGGGGATTTTTTCATCTAATATAAGTGATCCAACTTCTAAACGTGCTTTAAAGATTATTGAATATCAAGATTATATTGATTCTATGAATAAGCAATTTGTATCTCTAAGATTAAAACTTACATCTGATGAAAAGATAATATTTAATTATTCCATATTATCTAATTATACTGATGAAGAATTGGCAGAAAAACTATCTTTAGATAAAAGCAATATATATCAAAGAAAGAAAAGTTGCTATATTAAAGTAGCCAAGTATTTCCATATAGAAGTTTTTAATTAAATTTGAAAGTTAAAATAATAGTGAATATTTGAGTTATTACTCTCATTAAAAGTAAAAATTAATAAGGAGGTGTAATTTTGAGAGAGATTAGAGTTTATATGCCTGAATATTTAATCAATAGTATTGATGAACGTTGCAAAGAACTTAATATCAACAGATCTGAATATCTTAGAACACTAGCTAATTTAGATATTTCGGTTCAAAGATACCAACAACTTACAAGATATGCAATTCAAATGTTTAATAATATTAATAATATTCATGCAGAACTTGGTGTATTTGTAACACCACTTCAAGAAGTTCCAATGATTTCGTTAGAATAGACGCTGACAAATCTAATTAAAAGCGGTATAATATAGTTAGTAATTGAAGGAGGGATTTTTGTGAAAAGCAAAAAAATAATTCCTCTTGTAAGTCTATCTATTATGGTACTAATTTTAGTTAGTATTGGAATTATCTTTTATGCAAGAGAAAGTACGAAAACAAAAATAAATTCAGATCAAGTTAATGTATCTGAAAAGAGTGAAGAAAATGATGAGTCTACAGAACTTGTCGAAACTAATGATTCAGATGTTGAATCAGAAAACTTGGAAGATCAAAATAATGTTCAAGGAAAAAGTGAAGTCGTAACAAGTAATACAACTACAACTAATAGTAATAGTAATAATAATAATAGTACTAATAGTGATAATAGTAGTAATGGCAATTCTTCAACATCAGGTAGTACAAATAATTCATCATCAAATAATAATACAGAATCAACTACTTCTACATCGAAATCAGAAGAAAATCAAACAACGAGTACGTCTTCTAATGATTCTAAAGAGGTAGATACTAATAGTTTTTTCTATTCAATTCATAATGGTACAATTGATACCAAAACTCAATCCGGTTGTTTAGGAGCAGGAGAAGAAATAGCTTTTATTGATACTGTGGATGTTAATTATTATAGATGTTATGAAGTAACTGCTAAAGATGGCACAATACTTGGATATTTTTTAAATATCTTCTGTAATTCAGATAATTGTAATAGATATAAATCACAAATTGATTGGTCTAAATACAATTAATAAATTTATTATGCACCTTAATTGGTGTTTTTTTGTGTACAAATTTATAAGGAGGAATGATTAAATGATAGATAAATTACACATTAAAAAGTGTTTGTTTGCATTAGCATTATTTGTCGGTTCGTTTATAGGAATGAATAATGTTTTTGCAGCGACATTAGACTATGATTTTTCTGGCTATTATTATGAAAGATTTGATCAAGATGGAAATAATTATTCTTCATGGAGATTGGAGAATTATTACATAGATGGTGAAGTTGCTTATTGTATTGAACCGGGAGTTCCAGAAGGAACAAATTATGATCAGGGTAGTTGGGAAAATACAGGTATATCTGATTCAGTTAAAGAAAGAGTTTTATTAATTGCATATTATGGATATACCTATGATAATCATCAAACATTAAAATATAGAGCGGCAACTCAAGGAATGATTTGGTCGGCTATATTAGGAAATAATACAACTGTTAATTTTTCAACTGAAAGATATGGTAATGGTACTCCATTAGATGTATCAGCTGAAAAAGCTGAAATTGAAAGATTAATAGCAAATCATTATGTTAAACCAAGTTTTAATGGTGGCACTTATACTTTACAAGTAGGTCAACCTATTACTCTACATGATGATAATGGAGTTCTTGGTAATTATAGTGTTAATGTAAGTGGAGCGACATATTCAGTTAGTGGTAATGATTTAACAATAACACCAACAGTGAATGGAAATATTACTATCACATTAAAGAAGAATATGCCATATTCAGAAAATTATAAAATATTTTATGGAAACAATGTTCAAAACATGTTAGTTCCGGGTACTGTTGATCCAGTAGTAGCAAGTTTTAAAATTAATGCTTATTATGGAAGTGTTGAAATAAATAAATTAGATTCGCAAACTGCTGAAATACCACAAGGACAAGCATCCTTAAAAGGAGCTGTATATGGTGTTTATAAAAGTGATGGAACACTTTTAACTAAAATAACTACTGATGCAAACGGTTATGGTAAAAGTAGTGCTGTATTAAGTTATGGTTCAGGTTATTATTTACAAGAAATATCTCCAAGTACAGGCTATTACCTAGATGAAACTAGATATTATTTTGATAGCAAAGGTGTAGCACTTGTTTCAAAAGATGTTATAGAAGAAGTTATCAAAAACTATATTAGCATCTTAAAACAATATGATTATGTTGATGGTAATACTACACTATTAAACGCAGAAAGTGATATTACTTTTGAGATATATTATCCAGATGGAACAAAATATGGGGAAATAACAACAGATAAAAATGGTTATGCTTCATTAGATATTCCTTATGGAGTATGGCGTTTTCATCAAGTAAACACTAATATTGGATATGAGAAAATCTATGATTTTTATGTTACAGTTGATGAAAATAGTGAGTTAGAACAATACTATAATGTTCTTAATAATAGAATAACTGCTTATTTAAAAGTAATTAAAGTTGATAGTGAAACAGGTAATACAATTGAACTTGCTGATACAACTTTTAAAATTTTAAATCTTGATACTAATCAATATGTTTCGCAATTTGTAGGTGGTAAAGTTTATGATACATTTACTACTGATGAAACAGGAACAGTTACAACTTACTTAAAGTTAGAAGCTGGGAATTATAAATTAGTTGAAATAACATCACCATTTGGTTATTTACTTGATAGTGATGGAGTAGATTTTACTATTGGTAATGATACATATTATTATTACACTACTTATGGAGCTTTTGTTATTGTAAACTTTCAAAATACTGCTATTAAAGGACAAATTGAAGTTCATAAAACTGGTGAAGTTCCTGTAGTTGAAGATGGTACTTATACTTATGAAATTCAAGCATTAGAGGGTGTAACATTTGAAATTTACGCAAGTGAAGATATTTTATCTTCTGATGGCAATTACTTGTATTATAGCAAAGGTGATTTAGTTGATACTATTACCACTAATAGTGATGGTTATGCTATCAGTAAAGAACTTTATTTAGGTTCTTACTATATTGTTGAAGTAAAAACTTTGGATAATATGGTTTTAAATGAAGAAGAATATTATTTTACATTATCAGAAATTGATAATAAAACAAGTATTGTTTATGAAAGTTATAGTGCTTTAAATTATTATAAAAAAGGTGAATTAGAGTTTAGTAAAACTGACCTTACAACAGGTGAAGGTATAGCAGATACTAAAATTGAAATTTATCATATTAACGAGGAAACTTTAGAAAGAGAACTTGTCTTTACTGGTGTTACAGATGAAGAAGGTAAGATAACAATTACTGATTTATTTGTTGGTAAATTTGTAATTATTGAAACCGAAGCATCAACAGGTTATAGATTAAGCGAAGAAGAAGTTTTCTTTGAAATTAAAGAAAATGGTGAAATCGTTAAAGCTAATATGACTAACGAAAAAATTACATCTACTGTTGTAATTCATAAAGTAGATGAAAATGGTAATCCAATTAAAGGAGTTACAATAGGTATTTATGACTTAGATGGTAACTTAGTTTATTCAGGTGTTACTAATGAATCTGGTGATATTGAATTTACTGTAGAATATGGTTCTTATTATTTTCAAGAAATTGCTACATTAGATGACTATGAACTTTCTAGTGAAAAAGTATATTTTGATGTAACAGAAGATGGAGAATATATCCAAAAAACATTAGTTAATGAATTAAAAGAAATTGAAGTGCCTAATACTTCATCAAATACTTATATTGATATAATTGCTGGTGCTATTGTTTTATTAGGTACTGGTTTAATAATTGTATCTAGTAGAAGAAGAAATAAAAAATAAGATATAAAAGAATAAAGGGGTTTGGTTTTTTATATAGATAAGTTATTACTATAAATAAAAGAAGGAGGAATGAAAAATGAATAGTATTAATAAGTTTTGTGTTATGGGTAGATTAGTTAGAGATCCAGAATTAAAAGAATTAGAAAATGGTAATAAAGTAGCTAATATTACTCTTGCTGTAGATAGAGATTATAAAGATAAGGATGGAAATAAAATCACAGACTTTCTTAATTATGCTCTATGGAATAAAGATGCTGAAAGGATTAATGATTTTAGTAAGAAAGGTGCAATTGTTTATTTAGAAGGTACTTTTAATGATAAAGAAATAGATGTTGATGGTAAAAAGATTCATACATTTAGTCCTGTCGTTGAAGAATATAGACATATTGCTAATGCTAAAAACATAAATTCAGAAATTCAAAATACTAATGAAGAAGAGATGACAAAATAATTATGATTGATACAAATAAAACATATAGTTTGGCGGAATTGCTAAACTTATACAATATGTATAATTTAGAATTTAAATTTTATGGTAATAACAAAAATGGGAATTTAGAAGTTTATATGAAAACAGATGTTGATAAAATGTCTGTTTTCTCTTCTATTAATCCTAATATGACTAAAAATGATTATATCAATCTTAGCGAAGATGAAGCTAAGAAACTTGAATTTAAATTTAATAGGGAGGTATTAGATGTGGAATTAGATATTGTCGCAATTGTTTTAAAAACAAGTGATGTAAATATACCATCTACTAAATATTCTTTAGAAACATTAGATAGACTTACTAAAGAACAAGATATGGAAGATCGAGAAATAAAAGAAGGAGAGCAAGATGGTATTTGCTATTTTATAGTAGATCATAATACTGGCTGTAATCTTTATGATGGAGTTTATACATTTGATAAAAACAATAAAGGTTTAATTGAAGATTTAAAAGAAAAATACGAACAAGAAGATAATCAATTATTGAAAGATAATCTAAGATTAATTTTAAATTATTGTAAAGAATTAGAAGATAAAGAAATGACTAGATAATATTTTATAAGAAAAAAAGGGGGAATTTGTTTTGAAAGATAAATTAAAAAAAGTAAAAGATAAAATAGATATAACTATGATTGGTATATTTACTTTTGCGTTAAGTATTATAGGTAATATTCAATCAGTATATGCAGTTGATAAAATTGAAGGTGGCAATATCACTATTGATTCGCTTGGTACGATAATCAAGAATTTAGCCACCAAAATTCAAGTATTTGGAATTGTAGTTTCTTTTATTGCACTTGTAGTTTTTGTTATTCAATTTATTATTGGTGATGATGAAACAAAGCAAAGAAGAAAGAAAACGATTCTTTATACCCTAGGTGGTGTAGCATTACTTATTTTAGTTCCTAGTATAATCAATTTTGTAATTGACACATTAAAGTAGGAGCTAATATGATATATACATTAAGTATTGCTAGTGATATTAAATATAGTGTACTTGATATATTAAGAGGTTTAGGAATGGGGATTGTCAATATCATCTTTAAAACAATAGATGTTTTATATGATGTGGCACATAGTATAAATAGTTTAAATTTTATAGAGATGCTTAAAAATGTTGATAATTCTCCATTTACTAAAATATTTAATGCTTTTTTTATATTAGCATTTGCACTTCTATTTTTATTTTCAGTTTGGAAATTAACATTTAGAATTTTAGATGCAGATAATAATGATCAACCATTATTTGAACTTGTAAAAGAAATAGTTAAGTGTGGCTTTCTAATATTTTCAGTATATTTGATATTTAATACAACTATTAATCTAGGAATAAATTTATCAAATGCTATCTATAATAATTTTAATACAAACAATTCAACAATAGGGGATAAGATGAAAACAGCTTATTTGTCTATTAATGAAGCATGTTATAAAATTGATGGTGGAGATTCGGTTGATTCTAAAAACGTAAAGAATTTAAAAGAAGTGTTAAATGGATATTCTGATACTTCATCGGCATCTACAATGAAAGATTTTGAAACATTAATAAGAAACGATACTATAACAGCAACTAATGTCTCGGATAGTGGAGCATTTTCTTTTAGGTGTAACATTTATAAACCGGGTATCTGGAATGATAGTGAAGATTATGCTTTTAATTATAATTTCTTATTTGGTATTGTCATTGGGGCAATATTTTTATTTGCCGTAGGTTTTTCAGTTTTAATGCTTGGTAGAAGGCAATTAGAACTGGCATTTTTAATGGTTATATCACCACTTGTTATTGCAACTAGCGTAGGAAGAAAAGAACAAAGAAGTGCTTTATATCAGCAACTTGCTTCTTTAATACTACAAGCTGGGGCAATAATGCTTTTAATAGGTTTAACTTCAATTATGTTTAATGCTATTCAAAATAGTGCAGATATAAATAAATTAAATTACTTCACTAAAGTAGTAGCTCAATCAGTTTTATATTTAGGTTGTGCAATGATGTTAATGACAGGTTGTACATCATTAAATAGATTTATAGGTGAAAATGTTTCAGCCAATAGTGGACGAGATATGATGATGGCTATGCGTGGACTAGGTGGAGGAATGATGGCAGCAGCAGGAGTTGGTATCGGTGCAGTTGGAGCTGCTTCAGGAATTGCCAAAGGTGGAGTTAAAGCTGGAAAAGGAATTGGTCAACTTGCCAAAGGTGGAGTTCAGACAGCTAAAGGTATGGTCAATGGAATTGCTAGTATTCATCCAAAAATGAATTCTGGTATATCTAAACACATGAACGAAAAAGTTGGTAAAGGAATAGGTCAAATGATGAAAGGATCAGACTTACAACAAAGTTCCAATCCAATTGCTCGTGCTTATGGAAGAATGCTCGAATCACGTGGTGAAGGTAATGTTAAAGATGCAGCAAGCAAATGGGATTTTTCTAATGATAAATACAATGCTGATTATGTTAGAGGTGGAGTTTCACTTGCTAGAGAAGGTATTAATAACATAAAAGATGGTTTTGGTGGAGCATTTAATGGAATTAAAAATATAGGTAATCCACATAGCAGTAGGTATCACTCAAGACCAAAAATATCTGATTATGGAAATGAATCAGATAGACTATAGGAAGGACTGACAATATGTATATTACATTAAAAAGTATAAAAAGAAATTTAGGATTATTTAATTTAGAATTTGAAGATTTAATTATAGGTGGAATATTTATTATGGTTTTTACAATATTATTTTTGCTTAAATTTTATACACTAGCTATTGTAATTATTTCGTTAGGAGTTTTATCACTAGTGCCAATGGAATTTAGTAAATGTAATAGAATGTATAAACTATTTATCTTGTTCGTAAAGTATCTATTTAAGAAGAAAAATTATTATTACTATAAGTAAAAATATTATAAAAGGGGGTTATAAATTTGTTTATTAAAAGTAAAGAAGAAAGAAAAAAACTAAGAGAAGAAAAGAAAAAGAAAAAAGAAGAAAAAAATGTATTAAAGGCAAAAGCCAAAAAGAAAGATATTTATTTAAGTAAAAGTATGTTAAAAAAGAAAATTCAAAATGCTCAAACATTTTGTAATGTAAAAGAAATTACTGATAATGGTTTAATAAAATTAAAAACAAATCAAGTTGCAATCTTTTATAAAGTAAGTCCAATTGATTTATCACTTACAAATGATAATGAGCAAAAAATATTTTTTCATACATTATCAAAACTTTATCGATTACCTTTTGTAATTAAGGCATATAAATTTGATGAAAAAATCAATTTAAATATAAATAAAGAAAATTATGAAAGATTAATTGAAGAAAATTCAGATAATCAAACTAGAAAAAATTTATTAATCAACAACCATAATTTTATTGAAATGATAGAGGATGAAAATATGACATCAGCATCTTCTTATTATTTTGCTATTATTTGTAAAAATAAAGAGGCACTTGATAAAGCTAAAGAAGATTTTGAAAGAACTTGTGATGCAATAATACCAAAACTTGATATAGAACTGGTTGATAATAAAAAGTGGCTTATTAAGGTATTTACTAATTTATATTATTCAAATACAAATTTAGATCAAATAATATATTATGATTTTATGGATTTATTATCACCACTTAAAATAACGGAACTTCCATCATATTTAAAAGTAGATAATGAAGAAATACAGATGGTTAGTATTAAAAATTATCCACTTTTTATTGAACATGGATTTTTAGATAGAATAATTAATTTACCAAATGTAAAAGCTAGTGTAACTATTAAAGATACAATTGAGCAGTCAAAACTTTTAAGTGTACTTAATAGTAGTTTTAAAGCTGTATTAGCAGATTATAATTCGTCTAAAAATTTAAGTGATGTAACAGAGATGCAATCTCTTATGAATAATTATAAATTGTTAATTGAGCAAATATCTGCAAACGATGAGAAAGTAAAGGAAGTATCAATAATTTTAGCTATAAGTGGTACTAAAAAGCAAAGAGAAGAGATATTAAAAGAAATTAAAACAAATGCGGAATTATATCAAATTAAAGTTGATGTTCCTTCTTTAAGACAAATGTCAGCATGGCAAGGATTTGAACTTACTGATAAGGGACTTTCTGATTATGCAATGTACTTACCAACACTTACTTTAGCATCTGCATTTTTCTTTACTGAAAATTATCATAATGATTCAACAGGTTGGTTAATCGGAGAAGATTGTAATTATGGACTTCCAACATTCTTTGATCAATTTACTTTAACTAAAAATAGAACTGGTCATAATATGAGTGTAATTGGTACAACAGGAAGTGGAAAGAGTTTCCTTTTAAAACTTTTAATTACTAATGAATTTGCGAGAGGCACTAAATTATTTTTATTTGATATAGAAAATGAACTTGAAAAATTAACTAATCGATGTGGTGGAGAATATATAGACTTATCTAGTAAAAGTTTAATAAATCCACTTCAAATTAGGTATGTTTCTACAGATGATGATGGTGAAACATCAATACTTGGTAAGCATTTAGGATTTTTAGAGAATTTCTTTATCACAGCATTTGAAGATATTTCAGAGAAAGAACTTGTAGTTCTTTTGGATATAGTTGAAAAGTTTTACAATTCAAGAGGAATTACTAAAAAGACAACCTTAGAAGAATTTGAAAATATGACCGCTAAAGACTATCCAATATTTTCTGATTTGTATGCTTTTCTTTTAGAACAGCAAAGAAATACGAAAACAAAAGAGTTAGAAAGAATTTTGGTTAATATTGAAGTTTTACTTAAAAGAATGGTTACAGGTCAAGATGGTAACTTATATAATGGCATAACGACTATTGATTTATCAAACAATCTAGTTGTTTTTAATTTGCAAGAGTTATTATTTAATTCTTCACGTAGATTAATAAATACACAAATGATTAATTTACTTACATATTTAAGTAATGAAATAGTTGATAATAAAAAGAAAAATGATAAGAAAAATAAAAAACAAAATATGCTTATAGTTGTAGATGAATTTCATTATTTTATCGATGAAGATAATCCGACATTATTAAAGTATTTTGGGCAAATGGCAAGACGATTAAGGAAGTATAATAGTGGTATAGTTGTAGCAACTCAACAACCATCTGACTTAACTAGTTCAGCTGGAGTATTAAGACATGCTTCAAGTTTATTTGGAAATTGTCAGTATCAAATAACTGGTATGTTAAAAGATAATGACTTGCAAGCAATTGAAAAAATATATGCTAATACACCACTTACAGAAACTCAAAAGAGTTTTTTAAGTAAATGTGGTCAAGGACAATTTTTAGTTAATATTACTAATAAAAATAGACTTAGAATTAGTGTCTTTGCAACACCACTTCAACTATATTATATGGGTGAATCTGATGAGTTCCCAAGTGAGTCATAATGGGTAAACTTCTAAAAGCTAAAGCATTTTTGATTATAGCATGTGCAGGGTTTTTAATTGCACTTATTTTAATTGTCGTTATAGCTGTTTGTGGTTATGAAGTTGGAGAAGCTTATGTTAATGAGCAAGTAAATCAAATGCGAGCTAATTCTACGGTAATCAATAGTCAATTGTATGCTGAAAGATATAGATCTATACTAAATAAATATTTGATTTCAAAAGGATATGTATCATTAGAAAGAATGGTCTTTTATCTTCAAAAAACTAATAATGTTTTAGATACTTCTACATTAAGTTATGAAGTTTGGGAACAAGCATATTTAGATAATTTAAATGAAGAAGAAAAACAGATGATACCAATAAAAACAATGTGTAAAAAGTTAAATACTGATACATCTGTTCCAATTTTTACAGTTGAAAGTGGGTTAAATAAAGATGGTGTTGCCATAGATGTTATTGATTTATGTATAGTCAATGGAGTAGATATAACTCAAAGTGATGATTATATTGAGGTTTATTATCCTTTACCATATACCTTTCCATTAAAAACTGATTTTACAGTAACATCAATTGTATTTGAACATAGAGAGGTTGATTTAGGAGATATATCTTTAGAACAACAAGAAAGTGCTAATTTTCACTCTGGTTGGGATTTAGCAGTTCCAACCGGAACAAATTTTTATAGTATTTGTGATGGAACAGTATCTAATATAACTAATACACAGGCAAATGATTTGCCAATTAAAGAATCAGGTAATTCAACAGGTAATTATATGATGGTTACTTGTAGTAATGGTTTTACAGCTATGTACTGGCATATTCAGTACAGAAGTCAACCATACGGAATGAAAGTTGGCTCTTTAGTTAAAAAAGGAGATTTACTTGGTAGAACTTCTACAACAGGTACATCAACAGGGCCACATTTACATTTAGGCTTAAAAGATCCAGATGGAAATTTATTAGATGCCATGTCTTATATTGATTTTACAAAGTATGAGGGAAACTAATTTTAGTTTCTCTTTTACTTACTAAAAAAGGGGGAATGAAAATGGAATGGATAAAAAATTTTGGAAGAAAGATTAAGGGCGAAAGATTATCTTGGGGTATGTCGAGAGGACGACTTCAAAAATTATCTCATGTAGATAGAGAAACAATCGCTGATATAGAAAATGGAAAAATATTAAATCCTGATTTTTATGAAATGTTAAATATTTGCGAAGCACTAGATACTTCTGTTTATTTTTATTTAAAAGATATTAATGATGAAAAGAAGGTAAAAAATGATTAAAGATTTTTTAGAAAACTTAAAAGGAAGTAATAGACTTACTAATCGCGTTATTGATTATTATATTGATGAAAGTGTTAATTATGAATCTTTTGACGATTTATTAAAAAGTATGGAAGAATTAAAACAATATGGTTGTGTGTCTGGAATGATTGGAGATCTTATTTATTATGATGATACAATTGAGTTCTTTGAAGAATATAAAGATGAGATAAATGAAATGTTATCTAATGTAATTGATGGAACAGGTTGTTCAATGGAAGAATTATTTGGTAATAAGTTTGATAAAGAAGATCCACTTATAATTGATTATTCTAATCAAAATTTACTCGCTTGGTTTGGTTTTGAAGAAACAGTTAATAATTTATATGAAAATATTTATGAAAAAATTAAAAATAATGACTTAGATTATGAGTATTAGGGAGGAATGATTTATGATATGGATAATTTTAGGAATTATTGGTAGCATTCTAATGACTTTTTTGTATTGTTGCTTAGTTATATCTAGCAGATGCTCTAAAATTGAAGAAAAAGGTCGGGAAAATATATTGTATAAAGAAAAAGATGTTGAGGAGAAAGTCTAAATATGAGTTATTTATATAAAAATGAGTTTGAAGATACATACGTTGCTGATGTTGGTAGTATTGCTAAGGTAATAGATCCAAGTTCAAAATATAATAATAAGTTGATGTATTTAGCGAGTGGAACTCTTAATGGCTATTGTTATAAAGACTATAATACTTTTGAAAATAATCCTGATGAAGTTTGTTATATAGCAGAATGTTGTTTTGATAAAGATACTTTATTTGTTGATTATGTTAATGAAAATAAAGATAGTCTAGTTAAAGCTGGTGGAATATCTACAGCAAACTCTATTAAAGAAGAAATTAGAGATCAATTAAAATATGATGAATATTATTATGAATATGAAAAAAATGGAATTGTACACACAATTGAAGCTAAAGATTTTGATGATGATTTGATAAATGGTTTCGCTGATTTAGTTTTTGAAGTTGTCGATTGGCAATGTACTTCAAGTTTAATCGGTGAGATAGATTGGACGGATGAGATTAATAATTATTATAGTAAGAAGTTAAAGTTGGAGGAACTAGAATTATGATTGATAATAGTTTTTCAGAATTTGAAGATATATATAATGAATTAAAAGATAAAAAATTAAGTGATGTATCAATTAGAGATATTGGCAAATATTTATTAGTTGCAGAAGAACTTGATTGGGTGGATGCAAATATAGGTGATGATAAAATATTTTATAGTTATGATAAAAACTTGCTAGAAAATTTATCTTATACATTTGAAAAATCTATATTTCGTTTAATTCATGAAGAAATACTATATGATAATGATTTGCATACTCCACCACCAGATTTAGAAGAGGAGGATGATTATGAACTTTGATAAAGTAATAAACAATATGCAAGAGTTACAATCTAAAATTGAAGATTATGAACAAAAAAATAAAACTATTGAAGATGCAATTACTTCGATAAATAAAGATATATTAAAGTTAGAAAAGAAAAAAGATAATTCTAAAGATGAAATAGATAAACATATTTTAAGTATTAAGATTTTACTTATGAAGGACATAGTAAAAAGATTTAATACTGAACAAAATAAAAATTAGTTTCGTATAAAAGGGGGTAATATTTTGAAACAAGAATTTTTAAATTTTTTAAAAGGTAGTAGACAAACTATCACATTTGATTATGGTGATAAATCAAAAATAATAATTAATAAAATTAAATATAATGATAAATTAGATATACTATATGCTTTAGATAGTTATAGTGGGAAACTATTTGATTTAAGTTCTCCATTTAAATATAGTGGGATATATGATAAAGATAATGATAAGTTATTTGATGTCGAGTATGCAATAAGACACAATATATTAAATTGGGATTATAATGATGAAGAATATATTGGATCTGATGCCTTGTACAAAATGATTTCAAAAGATATAAACGAAAGAGTAAAAGAATTAATTGATGATGGTAAAGACGAGATTTTTAATATAGATGAGGTTGAAATTGGTGATGAAATAGAAGATCAAAATGTTATAACAGATTTTATGGATGGAGTAACCTCTGAAAATTTAGAGAATAATTACATACAATATTTTACCAATAAGCCACAAGATTTGTTAGATTATTTATCTGATAAAAACACTTTTATTGAAGAAGAATCCAGAGATTTTATTATTGATAATACAGTTGATATTTTAAGAGGTTTAGCAATATCAGAAGAAAGAAGAAAAGCATTAAAACGTATCGAAGAGGATGAGAATCATCCATATCATAAAATAAAAAATATTATTGATGCAGTTAAAAGTAATAACTGTGTAACAGTTAATTTAACTATTAATAAAAATGGTATAGAACAAACTTTTAAGTACAATGCTCAAGATCTTATTAATAATTATAATTTTTCATACTTATCAACTCATGGTATTGAAAAATTGCAAGATAGAAATTTATTTGAAGAAACATTTGGAAGATGGAATGACCTTCATTATGAAGATATTGTAAAAATAACTTATGGAAAAAATACTATATATGAAGATGAAAATTTTAAATCTAAAGAGGATGAAGTATGTCTTTCATAGATAGAAGTAGTATTGATAATTTTAAACCATTATTAGCAGATTATTTAATAAATAAACATGGACTAAATATAAGTAAGCCATTTACTTGTTTAAATCCTGAACATGAAGATAGACATCCTAGTATGAGTTATTCTTCTAAATATAATATTTGTAAGTGTTTTGCATGTGGAACACATTATGATATTTTTGATTTAATTGGACTTGATTATGGAGTAGAATCGTTTAGAGAAAAGTTAGAAATAGTTGATAAACTTTATCCAAATATTTCTAATATAGTATTTAAAAAATTTGATGTAGTAGAATCAGAAAATAATGTAATAGATTTTACTAATTATTTTAAAAAGTGTTTAGCAAAAATAAATGAAACAAATTATTTAAACGATAGAAAAATTAATCAAGATTTGTTAAAAAAATATCATATAGGTTATGATGATAAAAGAGAAATGGTTATATTTCCAATTAATAAAAATTGTTATTTTGCAAGAAGTGTTAATGGAGATAGTAAAATAAAATCCAAAGGTACAAGTTACTTATGGAATGAAAAATTATTTGATTATTCTGATAATAAAACTTTAATATATGTAACAGAAAGTATCATTGATTCTTTATCATTAGAAACTATTGATTCAGATGTAAAAACTGTTGCTTTAAATGGACTTCCAAACTATAAAAGATTATTAAAAGTTGTTGAAAATAAAAAATATAAAGGTACATTAGTTTTAGCATTTGATAATGATAAATCTGGTAAAATGTATCAAGATATTGTAAAAGAAGAATTAGCAAAATTAAATGTTAATTCTTTTTCTACATCAATAATATCTAGTTTAGATGTTAAAGATTTAAACGAAGCATTAATAAAAAATAGAGAATCTTTAATAAAAAATTATAATTATTTTAATGATAATTTTAAGTTAATAATTGATAAAAGAATTGAAGAAAAGGAAAGTGGTATAGAGTTATGAATAAAGATAAAGATGAAGAAAATTTAAAGAAAAAAATTATTGAAAAAGATAAAGCAAAATTAAAATATAAACAGAAACTAGAATTGATAAAAGGACATTATGGAGTTGAATTTGATATTTATTATTTTAAAAATGACAGTATTGATAAGATAAAATTTTCAAATTTAGAATACAAAACTACAGCTAAAAATATAACAATGGTTTATGATAATAAGATTGGAAAATTTAATTATATTTTTTACGATTATGATAGTGAACAAGCAATGAGAAATTATGATGAAAAGAAAATAATGAATGGTTTAAATCGTGAAAAAAAATTAAAATTAGTTATAGCTGAAATTAAAAGAATAAATGAAGAATATCAAAAAGAATTAGTAGAAATTGAAGAAAAATTTAATGAAAATAATCAAGAAATATCAGATGAACTTGAATTAAGAAAAAAAGAGGAAAATAACTGAATAGTTGAAAAATAGTTGATTAAAATATCTTGTAAAATAAGGGTTTAAACAGTATTTTAGCAAAAAATCAACTAAAAAAATGGATAAAATAGTTGTTTTCGCAAGTGCGAAAACGGTTGTTGGTGCAACAACGAGGTTTTGAAATCCTTTGTTTTAAAGGATTTTGAAATTTCGTGGTGCATTCCCATATCCTGTTGTCTTTAAAATTTTAACTATTTTTATGAAAGGGGGATTTTTTCTATGATGGAATTTAGTGTATTATTATATGAAAAACAAGCGTTATTGTTAAATGAGTTTATGAAAAAAAATAATTGTAAAAGTAAAGCAGATGCAGTAAGAAAATGTATCGATATTGCTGTTAATTTACAATCAAGAGATGACTTGTTATTAGATATAAATAATAAACTTAATAGAATAATTTATAGAGAGAATATTCAGAAAAAATTATTAGAACAGTTTTATGCAAATATGGAGTTTCCAGTTGATCAAGATGTAAAAACCGAAGCTGGTCTCGTTCGATTTTATGAAAATAATAATTTTTATTTGAATAAAATTATGGATTAGTTTATGAGTGAAAGAATAAAAAATTTTAAAAGGAGAAGTATAAGTTTACCTGTTGAACTTGATGAAATAATTTCTATAAAATTTAAAAATACTAATTATAGTTTTATGAATGATTTTTTAATCGAACTTTTAGAGTTAGGTTTAATAAAATTAAATGAAGATTTAGAAATAAAAAATAGACAAATAGAATTATTAAATAAGCTTGATGAACTTATACTATCTAAAAAATAATGGATTCAAAAGTTGTTTTTATAGATCATCCATATTATGCAGTTAATAATCCATCTAATAATTTAAGAATTTATAAAAAAAATAAAAATGGTGATTGGCACTATATTCAATGTAAAGATAAAGAACATTATCGAAAAGAAATAAAAAAATATATTTGTGGTTTTTATGATTATAGTAGAGATGAAAAAAAAGCAAAGTCATCGATGTTAGATTATTTTATGGGTGGAAAAAAATCAGAAGATGTTATGGAAAGAAATAAAATGCGTAGAGAAAAAATGGCAATGCTAAAAGATGGAACTTTTATTAAAGATGAAATGGTAGAAGTTATGCAAAAAAACTGGTCGAATTATTTAGAAGATAGTAATGCTAATCTTGCTGTATTATCTTTATATCAAGATTATGTAGATGAAAATATTGCTATTGATGATTTACAAAATGAAGTTGCTACTAAAATAATGCCTAAGTTTTTAAAATATTGTGGTTATCAAGAACCTGAAAAAAATTTAGAATGGGTTGTATCACTTCATTGTGATAGAGAAAATAACTATCACTTTCATATAGCTTGGATTGAAAAAAATAAATGTTATAAATTAAAAAACAACAAGTTAGGTCATAGATATAAATTAAAATTGGATGACAGGGAAAATAATTTTATGAAAAGACAAGTATCATTATCAATTGAAAGAAGTAAATTATATAAACCTGCTTTAATAAAAATCAATGAAGATTTAGAACATTTACAAAATTATTTTAATCCAAAAGATAGGAATTTTACTTTAAAAAATATTTCTGATATAGATTTAGAAGAAGATATTGTCAGATTAGGATATTTGCTTACGCAAGTAAGAGATACTAATAAGAAATATATTAAATATGGATCGTTACCTAGAAATGAAGTTGGTAAAGAGATAAGAATATTAACTAATGAAATTAAAGACAAGTTATTTGCTTCTAAAAGTGAATTAAGTTTATCTAAAAACGAAGTTAATAAATCAATAGACAAATTAAATGATATATTTTTAGATATAGATAAGAGAAATAATATTTCGGATGTTGGGTTTGAAAGTGCTTTTGATAATAAAATGATTAAAGAAAAAATTGAAAAATCAGATAATTATATATTAAATGCAATAGTAAATCATGCTTTATATAACTATGATTATAATAAAGGAAAAGCAAAAAAGAAAACTAGTAAAATATCTTTAGAAGATGTTATTAGTGAAGTTGCAATAGTCATATATAAAGATAAAAATAACAAATATTATTTAACTAATAAGAAAAAATTTAGATTAAAAGTATTAGAAAATTATTTTATATATGGTGGTTATAAAAATCACGATAAAATGTCTAATGCTTTAAGAAGATTATCAAAAGATTCTGATGATGCAGCTAATAAGTTTTATGAAATGTTATCTGATAAAGAATTTGATAATAGTATGTAGTTTTATTTTAAATATCCTATTTATATGATAGAATATTATCAAGAACATGGGAGGAGGTGTAATGATGAAAAAATCTGAAATGATTGAAGCAATTGCAAAAAGTGCTGATGTAACAAAAGCAGATGCTGAAAAAGTATTTAATGCTACTTTTGATTTATTTAAAGATGAATTAGCAAAAGGAGAAAAAGTTTCAGTAGCAGGATTTGGAGTTTTCAAAATTTCTGAAAGAGCTGCTAGAGATGGAAGAAATCCTCGAACTGGTGAACTAATGAAAATTGCTGCTAGTAAGGCTGTTAGTTTTAAAGCTGGT
>CAZZCM010000009.1:0-6693 GCA_964652445.1 uncultured Muribaculaceae bacterium
TTCTTGGCTTTATAAATATTCTTTTATTTTTTGAAATTCTTTATCATCATCTAAAGATGTTTTAGAAAGTTGTTCAAATAATTTCTTTTGTTCTCTAGAAAGTTTTTGTGGTGTTTTTACTTTTAAGACAATATACATATCACCTTTTCCAAAAGAGTTAACATTGTCGACACCTTTACCCCTTACTCTGTGTTTATCATTACTTTCACTACCAGCCGGGATAGTTAACGTAATATTTCCATGAAGAGTTGGGATTTTCTTTTTACACCCCAAAGCGGCCTCAGCCATAGTAAGTGGTAATTCTAAATAAATGTCATTACCATCTCTTTGATAAAGTGGATGTGGTTTGACATTGAACTCAATATATATGTCACCATTTGGCCCACCATTGGTGCCAGATTCTCCTTTTTCTTTAATTCTTAATTGATTACCAGTATCAACACCAGCTGGAACTTTAACTTCAATTGTCTTTTTAATTCTATATGCTCCATCACCATGACATTTGGTACATTCTTTAGTATATCTTTTACCTTTTCCACCACATTTATCACAAACTGTTTTGGTCATAAAAGTGCCAAAAATTGTTTGTTGTTGAGCAGTTATTTGACCAGAACCGTGACATTTATCACAGGTTTTAACGTCTGTTCCACCTTCGCCATGACATTCATCACAAGTTTCACTTAAGTTTAAAGTTAGTGCTTTTTTACATCCAAATACAGCTTCTTCAAACTCTAAATCCATGCGAACAATTTTGTCTCTTCCCTTAGTAGCTCTGGCTTGACCACCAAAGCCACTAAATCCAAAATCATTGAAACCCTCAAAAGCACCACCAAAACTGCCACCAAAAGCTTCTCTTATGATATCGGAAAAATCAAAGCCACTAAAGTCATAGCCACCAGCCCCATTATTGTCAAAAGCTGCATGACCAAATTGATCATATTGTTTACGTTTAGCATCATCAGATAATACTGCGTAAGCTTCTTGGGCTTCTTTAAATTTTTCTTCCGCATCTGGCTCTTTAGAAACATCAGGATGATATTTCTTAGCTAGCTTTCTAAATGCACTTTTTATCTCAGCCTGAGTGGCGTTTTTTTCAACACCTAAAACTTCGTAATAATCTTTTTTATTCATTTTATCACTACCTAACTATTTAATAAATTTTCTAACTGGTCTAGGTAATCTTTAAACATATCCATAGCACTTTGAATGACTTCAGGATTTGTTAAATCAACACCAGCTATTTTTAACTCATTTAAAGGATAATCACTGCCGCCAGTTTTTAAAAATTGTAAATACTTTTCCAAAGCATTTTCTTTGTTATTTAAAATACCCTTAACAATGTGACAAGCAGCAGCTAATCCTGTGGAATATTTATAGACATAAAAGTCATAATAGAAATGTGGAATCCTTTCCCATTCATATTTTATTTCATCGTCAACAATAACCTCGTTCCCAAAATATTTTTTGACTAAATTATAGTATGAATCATTTAAAACATTAGCCGTTAAAATCTCACCATTTTGACTTTTTTCAGCAATTATTTTTTCAAATTCAGCAAACATAGTTTGACGAAATATTGAACCTTTAAATAATTCTAACACTTGATTTAAAATATTTATTTTTTCTTCTTTAGTATTGGCTCTATTTAACATATAATTGTTAAATAGAATTTCATTTACTTGAGAAGCTACTTCAGCAACAAATATTTTATACTCACAATATTGATAAGGGTTATTTTGACATGAATAATAAGTATGCATTGAATGACCTAATTCATGCGCTAAAGTAGAAACATCATGATATGTTCCTTTAAAGTTTAATAATAAATATGGATTAGTTAGATAACCACCACCTGAATAGGCGCCTCCTCTTTTCCCTTTATTAGGATAAATGTCAATCCATCTTTCATCAAAGGCTTTATTTAAATTTGTTATGTAATCATCACCTAAAATTTTTAGTGAGTCAATAACTAATGTTTTAGCCTCTTCAAATGAATATTTGTTATTAATTTTACTTGCTATTTCGGCATAAATATCATACATATGTAATTCATCTAAGTTTAAACTTTTTTGTTTTAGTTTATAGTATTTATATAGTGGATTTAAATTTTTACTAACCGTGTCTATTAAATTATTATAAACTTCTATATTTACGTTATCTCTAAATAACGATGCCTCTAAACTGCTTTGAAATTTTCTCACTTTACTAATAGCATTTTTCTTTTCAACAAAAGCCGAAAGTGAAAGTGCGAATGTATTATTAAACTGTTTGTAAGATTTATAAAGCGTATAGAAAGCTTCTTTTCTAACATTCTGGTTTTTAGAAGTTAAAAATGAAATATAATTCGTATCAGTAAGTTCTACTTCTTTCCCCTCATCGTTTTTAATTTTACCAAAATCAATATCTGAATCAGTTAGCATGCTGGCAATTTTACTAGTATTTGACATAGCTTTACCCAGTGAAGAAATAAGATTTTCTTCCTTTAAAGATAATGTATGTGGGGCATCTCTGAAGATATCTTCTAATATAAAGCTATAGTCTTTTTCTAATTTTGGATTTTCTTTTTGATATTGTTTTACTTTTTCAAAACCAAATTCTAATAATTTAGGAGTTATAAAACTACAATTTTCAGAAAATTCCTCGTAAAGTGTGTATATTTTTTCTTTCCATGCTTGGTTATCATTATTGGTAATGTCTTCATCATATCTGTGGCTAGCAAATATCCACATTTTTTCTAATAACATGTTTATATCAAAATATTCTTTTAGAGTACCATATAAATTGTCTGCCGAAGCCAAAAACGTGTTTTCATTATTTTTAAATTTTTCAATTCTCGGTTTAATACTCTGATATTCTTTGCCTAATTCATCATTATTTTTATATAATATGCTTAAATCCCACTTATCACATTCATTTACTTCTTCTCTAGTTTTTTCGCCCATAATTTTCCTTTCTAATGAGAAAGTTCTAGTCTCCTAGAACTTATTTTTCTTCATATTCAGCATCTTTAATGTTATCGTCTTTGTTATCGTCTGATTTACCTTCTTTGTTTTCCTCTTGTTTTGCCATTTCTTCATATAGTTTAGCACCTAATGACATCGCTGTTTCATTTAAACTTTCAGTTTTCTTTTTAATGTCATCAATATCATCTTTTTCTAAAGCTTCTTTTAATTCTTTAATACCTTTTTCAGCTTTTTCTTTATCTTCTTTGTTTACTTTATCGCCTAATTCTTTAATTGATTTTTCAGTCATAAAAATTGTTTGTTCAGCTTCATTTTTAGAATCAGCAGCTTCTTTACGTTTTTCATCAGCTTCTTTATTTGCTTCCGCTTCTTTAACCATTTTATCAATATCTTCATCTGATAAAGCTCCACTTGATGTAATAGTAATTGATTGAGCTTTTCCCGTTCCTTTGTCTTTAGCAGTTACGTTAACAATTCCGTTAGCATCAATATCAAATGTTACTTCGATTTGTGGAACACCTCTTGGAGCAGCTGGAATATTAGTTAATTGGAAATTACCTAATGTTTTGTTGTCAGCAGCCATTGGTCTTTCACCTTGTAAGATGTGAATATCAACAGCAGGTTGGTTATCAGCCGCCGTTGAGAATACTTGTGATTTGCTGGTTGGGATGGTTGTATTTCTTGGAATTAATACAGTACAAACACCACCTAATGTTTCGATTCCTAGTGAAAGTGGAGTTACATCTAATAATACAATATCATTTACGTCTCCTTGTAATACCCCACCTTGAATAGCAGCTCCCATCGCAACTACTTCATCTGGGTTTACATTTTTACTTGGTTCTTTACCTAATTCTTTTTTAACAAGTTCTGATACTTTTGGCATACGAGTTGAACCACCAACTAACAATACCTTATCAATATCATTTTTAGTTAAGCCAGCATCTTTCAAAGCCTTTCTAATTGGTTCTAATGTTGATCTTAATAAATCATCGATTAATTCTTCAAATTTAGCTCTTGTTAATGATAACTCTAAGTGAAGTGGACCACTTTCTCCTTGTGATAAGAATGGTAATGAAATGTTAGTTGATGATACACCACTTAAGTCTTTTTTCGCTTTTTCAGCAGCATCTTTTAATCTTTGCATTGCCATTTTATCCTTTGTTAAATCTATACCATTTTGTTTTTTGAATTCTTGTGCTAAATAGTCAATAATCCTTTGGTCAAAGTCATCTCCACCTAAACGATTATTTCCACTTGTTGATTTAACCTCGAATACACCATCTCCGATTTCAAGAATCGAAACGTCGAATGTTCCACCGCCTAAATCATAAACCAAGATTTGTTCTGTTTTATCTTGTTTATCAAGTCCATAAGCTAAAGCAGCAGCCGTTGGCTCATTAATAATTCTTTCTACTTCTAAGCCAGCAATTTTACCAGCATTTTTAGTTGCTTGTCTTTCAGCATCGTTAAAGTAAGCCGGTACGGTAATAACAGCTCTTGTTATGGTTTCACCCAAATAACTTTCAGCAGTTTTCTTTAAGTCACCTAAAATCATCGCACTGATTTCTTCTGGCGTATATTCTTTTCCATTAACTTTTACTTTCTTTTTAGTACCCATTAATCTTTTTACTGAAGCCACTACATCTGGATTCGTTACCATTTGGTTTTTAGCAGCTGTTCCAACAATGATTTCATCATTTTTGAAAGCAACCACAGATGGAGTTGTTCTATTTCCTTCAGCGTTGGCGATTACTTTAGCTTCACCACCTTCGTATATTGATACACAACTATTTGTTGTCCCTAAGTCTATTCCTATTATTTTACTCATATATAATCATCCTTTCTTTTATTCGCTAACTTTTACCATAGCGACTCTTATAACTTTATCTTTTAATAAATATCCTTTTTGTAAAACTTCAATTACCATCCCAGGTTCCATACCTTCAACCTTTTCAGTAAGAACAGCTTGGTGGTAATTCGGATTAAATGGCTTTTTATTACCATCAATAGCTTTAATTTCAAATTGATTTAAAACATCATTTAAATGGCAATATATCATTTTAAATCCTTCTAAGAATTTTGATAACTCATCATCTAAGTTGTCATCATCTAAGGAAATTGCTCTTTCAAAGTTGTCGACAATTGGAAGTAGTTCTTTAGCCATATCTTCGTTTGCATATTTTAACATTCTTCCTACTTCTTCATCTTTTCTTTTTCGGTAATTTATTAAATCAGCATCTTTTCTTAAAATGTCTTCTTGTAATTCTTTAATCTTAGCTTCTAATTCTTCTTTGATTTTTTTTCTTTCTTTTGGTTTTTTATTCTTTTCTTCCTTTGGTGTTTTTTTATTTTCTTCCATTTTCTCACCCATTCATTTTTCTAATATTTTCTTTGATGTAATTTAATAAAGCTTCAGCTCTATCATATTCCATACGTTTAGGCCCAATTAAAGCAATTGTTCCTTCCACACCGCCTTCGGTATAATATGCTTTTATAACAGATACATCTTCATTGACACCAGTTTCTCGACCAATGTACACGTTGATACCATCTTCGCTGGCGGCAATATTTTTAATTAGTTCTTTGTCTTCAAATTTATTTATAAGGTTTCGTATTTTAGTAATATCCTCAAATTCAGGCAAATCTAATAACTTGGTTTTCCCAGATACTTTAATATCAGGATGGGTAGTAAAGTCAGTAAAAGCATTATAGAAAGCATTATACAAAGCTTCATGTTGTTTCACGTATTTTCCAATGATTGGTTTTACTTCAAACTCTAGAGCTTTACTTACCTCAGAAAGTGGTGTTCCAACGATTAAACGATTGATAATGTCAACTGTTTGTTTAATTTCCGCCATCGAAACCGTTTCTTCGATAGTGACATTTCTATTTTCAACATGGCCTTTATCAGTTATAATGATAGCCGTCATGTTGTGAGGATTAGTAGGGATTACCTCAATTTTTACTATTCGATTATCAGATGAAGCATTTCCTAAAACAACAGCTGTATAATTAGTAAGCTCAGAAACTATTTCCATACTTTTTGCAATAGCATCACTTAACACTAGAGAATTATTCCTAAAAATTGTTTGTAATTTAAGCATATCCTCTCCGGTTAGCTCTTTTGCTTCCATGATATTATCAACATAATATCTGTATCCGCTATCACTAGGTACTCTCCCCGATGATGTATGGGTTTTTGAAATGAGCCCACAATTTTCTAAAACGACCATTTCATTTCTGACAGTTGCACTTGAACAGTTCATAATTTCGCATAAAGCTTTTGAACTTACTGGTCTTGCCGTTTTAATGTAGTTTTCAACTATCAGTTTTAGTAGTTGCTTCTGTCTTTCGGTTATCAATCTTATCACCTCACTCATCGCTTTAGCACTCTACTTTTCTGATTGCTACTACATTATAACACTATATGCTGGCACTGTCAATAATATACTGCTAATTTTTTATTTTTTTAAATTTTTTTCATTTTAACATTTATCTTATAGGAAATTTTGTCGTTTTATCATACAAAAACAGTATATTTTCATATACTATTTTGAAAGAAAAAAGCGTCTATTAACGCTTAAGCCTGTGTCGCTGTCAAAGTTACTGCCACAGATGCACTTTCTGTTGAAGAACTAGTTACTGTCGCACTTGGATATTCTGCTGTAACCGTCATAGTTGTTGTACCAGTACTCTTAGCAAGTGAAGTACTTGCTGGTCCAGTAAC
>CAZZCM010000009.1:6793-19224 GCA_964652445.1 uncultured Muribaculaceae bacterium
GTCCAGTAACTGTAAATTTAATATGTCCACTTGTAGATGTACAAGTCAAACCACTAACTGTACAACTAGTACCAGTCAAAGTAGGAGTCCCTAAAGTAGCTGCTAATTGACCAGTATTTTTAACTGTTAATGTGTAAGTACACTTATCACCAGGCGCAACTAAACTAGTATTAGAAATCGTTGCTGTCATATCGCTATTAGAATAAGTAATCGTTCCGCAAGTCGCCGTACCTGTAGCGGTTCCTGTAGTCTTACTATTATCAAAACTAACTTTCCAATAATCAGATCCTGTAGTACCAGAACCAATACTGGTTGGAGATGTAATCTGTAAACTTGATGAAAATGCTGCGTAACCCACAGCCATAATAAATACAGCTACAAGTAATCCAGTAATCAATATATTTTTATTATTCATTTTACCATTTTCCTTTCCATTTTATATTTTATTAAGCTTGTGTTGCATTAATTGTAATTGCCAATGATGATGTTTCAACTGTTGCTGAAGAAACAGTCGCATCTGGGAATTCAGCAGTTACAGTCATAGTCTTAGTTCCTGAAGTATTCGCTAAAGAACCAGCAGGACTAGTTACTGTATACTTGATATGTCCACTTGTAGATGTACAAGTCAAACCACTAACTGTACAACTAGTACCAGTCAAAGTAGGCGCTGCTAAAGTCGCATCAAGCGTTCCAGTATTCTTAATTGTAAGACTATAAGTACACTTATCACCAGGTTTAGTAAGAGTTGTATTTGAAATTGTAGCTGTCATATCACTATTAGAATAAGTAATTGTTCCACAAGACGCACTACCTGTAGCCGTTCCTGAAGTCGCAGTGTTATCAAATAATACTTTCCAAGTTGAAGTTACAGACGCACTACTATTAATCGTCAAATTCGTACTAAAAACCGCATAACCTACAGCCATAATAAGTACAACTGCAAGTAATCCTCCAATCAAAGCATTCTTATTTTTCATAAATTTCCATCCTTTCCATATTTCCGATAGTTCCCCTATCTTCTACTACAGTGTACCACAAAAAAGTCATCAAGTAAAACATAAAAACAAAAAAAACAAAAAAATGTTAATAAAACCAAATAAAAAATGTCAAGAAAAAGTATATTTCTTAAATTTGTCACTTAACGTCAAACATCGCCCATATGACCAATAATTTTAAGTTTTTATACATTTCTTTTATTTTAGAATAATTTTTTTATTTTTAGTAACACTATAACTAGGTGAACTATATGAACACATTAATCTATGCAGGAATTTTCATTTTTAAAGCTATGGAAGAAGCCCTTAGAACTCTTCATATTATTGTCGTTTCCAACGGTAAAAAATGGCTTGGCGCCATTGTTCAATTTTTTGTAGCCATCATTTGGTTAGTAGTAACTGGGACCGTTATCGTTGATATTAGAAAAGATCCCTTAAAAGTAGTGTTTTATGCTTTAGGTTCCTTAATAGGTTCATATCTAGGCAGTCTTATTGAAGAAAAAATTGCTTTAGGCTTTGTTGAACTTACCATCGAAACAGATAATCAAATCTCAAACAATTTAATAAAAGAATTAAAACAAAAAAAATATAGTCTTAAAATATTACCAGGTAAAAAAGAAAATAGCGAATTAATAATGATAATAACCCCAAGAAAAAAATCTAATGAAGTCGTAAACATCATTAGAAAATTTGATAAAAAATCAGAAATCATTACTGAAAATGTTAACCTTATTTCTCATCATAGATAAAATCATATATCATTTTAGTTTCATCAGTAATAATATTTTGATTAATTAAAACTTTATTAAAAGATTTATCATCATCTACTGTCCATATAAAAGTTTCCTTTATAGGACCCTTTTTAGCATGTCTATAATTTATCATATTAAAATCTAAATCATTATTCATTTTATCAACATTTAATTTTATCCCAATAATAAGCCCTACCTTATACATTGGATATTTCTTTTTTAAATAACAAACCAAATCATAATTAAAACTACATAAATAATAATTCAAATCATATTTCTTCAATATTTTATGAAGTTTTATCAAAAGTAATTTAAATTTATTTGACTCTTCTTTTATTTCAATCATAATTATTTTATCTGAATTAATTTTATTTAAAACCTCATCTAAAGAATTTAAACCTCTTTTTTGTAAAGTATTAAGTCTTGTACTACCAATATAATAACCAGCATAAAAAGGGTCATGATGAATTACAAAGTTGTAATCTTTAGTCATTCTAATATCCATTTCTATACCATCAACATAAAACATATTTAAACTATTTAAAATAGCCCTTATACTATTTTCTTTATGTATTCCATCATTACCCCTATGGGCGATTATCTTCATATGACCACCTATTTAATCATATGTGAAAAAGAACAATTAATTATCTAATTGTTCTAACAATAGTAAACATTACCTATTTATACGCTAATTCAATCTCTCAATAACATAATCATATACATCTTGATTAATATCTTCAATAGTTCTTATTCCTTTATCATTTGCACATTCTATAGTTTTAAAATTATATTTACTGGCCAGTTCAATATATGATTTTTCAGCATGTCTTAGATGAATAGCATCTCTTTCATGGGCATCTGGAGCTTCATTTACTCTACTGGCTTTTAATTCTTTGGCTTTTTCAGTTGGCATATGCAAGAAAATAGCCACATCTGGTCTTGGAAGTTCTAAAAGATTAAATTCCAAATTATCTAACCAGTCATACATTTCTAATCGTTCGCTTTTATCCTCTATTTTACCACCTTGATGAGCCATATTTGAATATATATACCTATCTAAAATTATATTAGCGCCCCTATCTAATAAGAAATTTATTTTATCAATGTTATATTTCCGATCAGCAGCATAATAAAGTGAGGCCACTTTAGGGTCAACATTGGGAGCTCCTTCTTCAAAAAAGCTTTCACCAATTTGTGGTTTACCTAAATAAGCTCCACCAATTATTTTTCCAGTAGGAGAATTATAATTTGGGAAACTAAAATTATCAACCTTAATGCCTTGCTGTCTTAATTTACTAATTAGTAACTTAGTTTGAGTTTCTTTACCTGAACAATCTGTTCCTTCGATGACAATCAATTTACCTTTAGTCACGTAATGTTCCTCTTTTTTTAGTCTTAGGATGGCCACAAGACATTGCCCCCTCTGGACATTTGCCACTTATACATGGTGCCCCAGCATTTTCAAAAAGTGTTGGAGCAATAGATTCGACTATTTCTAACATTTGATTAGCCACATCTCTAATTTCCCATTGCGCTCTTTCACAACATCTTTCACTAAAGAAGTTAAATAGACTTCTAGCATTCATAGTCATAACCAATTTTGTTTCACAAGCATTAGGAAGTAAATATCTAGCATCCTCTAAAGCCTTTTTATGAATAGCATTGTCTTGTTTTTTCGTAATCTCTCTATCACCATAAATCGCATTTTTATATTCTTCGTGGAATTTATGAATAGTAGCCTGATAAAACTCAAATTCAGCCTTAACATCATTGACATATTGTTCAAGTAAATCTTCACTTTCTAAAATATCCTCTGGTATAACAAAGCCAATAGTTTCAGCCGATGATAAATCAACATATCTTTGTGATTGTTGCGAGTAACTAGCAATACGATGCCTTACAATTTGGTGAGAGCAAGCTCTACTTATGCCTTCAATTCCAAAAGTAAATGAAATATGCTCAGTAGGACTAAAATGCCCATAGTTCGATAATCTTGACAAAAATTCTTCCGTTTTTTCATCATCTAATCCATCTAATAAAGTTGATGGACTACTTTTTGAATAACATAATTTTGCCGCTGCCGCCACTACTCTTTCGGGATTATCATTGTCCACAGGTTTGGTATACGCTAATAAAGTAACTTTTGGTTTTACTGGTTGTAAATTCATTTTTACGCCTTCTTTCTATAAGGCCCCCCTTACTCTATAATTATCATACCATATTTTTACTGAATTTTTAAATCAACATTTACAAAATTTAAAAGAATTTCGTTTGAATAATATAAATATTTAGGATTTATGTATATATTAGTTTTATTTTCCAAAAGATATTTTTTATTTAATAAGTCTTTTACCACTTCTAATTCTTTTATATCCATATTGTATTTTTGCTTGAATTTTTGTTTATTAACACCTTCTAACTTTCGAAATCCTAAAATAAACTCATTTTGCATAGTCTCATTTCGATTTAAAAAGTGCGATTCTTGCTTATAATTTCCTTGTAAATATTTTGTAATGTTTTTAGTGTTTTCGTATCTTTCATTATTTATATACCCACTCGCCCCTAAACCAAAACCATAATAATGTTCATTATTCCAATATGTTAAATTATGTTTTGATTCGTACCCTTTTTTAGCATAATTACTTATTTCATAGTGGTTATAACCATTATCTTTTAAAATTTTATTTATATATTCCTCATTTGATGTGTCCTCATTTTCTATTTGATAATTTTTGACATAAAGTTTAGTATGAGGCTCTAAAATAAGACTATAAGTTGAAATATGCGGAATATTAAAATTTAAAAGAGTGTTTAAATCACTTTTTAAAATATTTTTAGTTTCTTCATTAAAATTATACATTAAATCAGCATTTATATTTTTAAAATACTTTTTAGCTAATTTTATATTATTGATATTTATTTCTTTTCTTTCTAGTAATTTTAAAAGCTTTGGATTAAACGTTTGAATACCAATACTTAACCTATTTATTTTATCCTTTAAAAACTCTAATTTTTCTTTAGTTAAATCTTCAACATTAGCTTCAAAAGTTATTTCAGCATTATTATTTAGATTAAAAATTTTTATAATTTTAAATAATTGTTCCAGCTGTTTTAAACTAAGACAGCTTGGCGTTCCCCCACCAATATAAAGAGTGTTTATTTTTTCATTTTTATAATTTTGTTTTATTTCTTTTCCTAGTTCTTCTAAATATTTATTAATCCAATTATCATCCTTAAGGAGTTTACAAAAGTCGCAATATGAACAGATGTGATTACAAAATGGAATATGAATATATACAGCTTTTGTCATTTAGTTTTTGGTACTTTATGCCCATCAGTTTTAGATTCTTCATCTGTTACCATTGAATATAGCTGTCCTAGGGTATAATCATCAGGATTAGGTACACTCGCTTTAACAATTACTATTTTGATAGCCAATCTTTCCTTAGCATTTTCTTTAAAATTTAAATATTTCACATCACAAGGTCTTAAATCAGATAATTTGATTTTACCTTCAAAGTAAGCTTGCGTTCGAGCAATACTTTCGGCTTTAAGTTTTTCCTTTTGTTTAGCTTCCGCCATTTGCTTTAATCTTTTTGCTTCTTCAATTTGTTTTTTAAGTTCTTCACAATTTTTTAACGTTTTTGCATTTGCTTCAGCCATTTGTTTTAAATAATTTTCTCTTTCATTATTTAAATCAGATAAATCATAAGAGTCTTTCAAAGCATCTAAATTAGCTTTATATTCTCTAGTTAGCCATTTCATTTTTTCAGTTATATCTTTATTTACCTTATCCGCTTTTCCCGCTTTATAATATGCTTCAAAATCGTATTGCAAAAGATATATCTTTCTCTCATAAGTTTCCCTTAATTTATCTTGATATTCTTGAAACTCTTTTTTAGCAGCTTTTTTCACTGAAGGATCATTTAATTCAGGAAAAATTAGGGCTAAAGGCCTATCATCTTCCTCATAATTTTCAATATACTGCTCTGCATATGTACAATAATCAAAATCCTCATTTAAAATGTCTTCTACCGTTGGGGCAATTATGCGAATTTTTTTCTTATGAACTTTTCTAACAGGTTCTAAATAATACTCTGGCATTTTATCACTCCTCATCCATACTTAATACAGCCAAAAAAGCTTCCTGTGGCACTTCAACGCTTCCAACCATTTTCATTTTTTTCTTTCCTTCTTTTTGTTTTTCCAAAAGTTTTCTTTTTCTAGAAACGTCACCGCCATAACATTTAGCTAAAACGTTTTTACGCATAGCTTTTATATCAGCTCTGGCAATAGCTTTACTACCAATAACAGCTTGAATTGGTACTTCAAACATTTGCCTTGGAATTCGTTTTTTTAAAGCTTCAACAATTATTCTTCCACGTTTATAAGCAAAATCTTTATGAACAATAACACTTAAAGCATCAACTATTTCGCCATTTAATAAAATATCCATTTTGACCAGATTACTTTCTTTATAACCAATTAAATCATAATCAAATGAAGCATATCCTCGGGTGGCCCCTTTTAGTTTATCAAAAAAGTCATAAACTATTTCTGATAATGGAATCTCATAATGAATATTTACTCTTGTTTGATCTAAATATTCCATACTTATATAGTTGCCTCTTTTGTTTTGACATAGTTCCATAATTGGCCCAATATATTCACTTGGAACTAAAATATTAGTTTTTATATATGGCTCTTCTATTTTGCTTATTTTTTGTTTTTCTGGCATTTTTACTGGACTATCAACATTAATAAGCTCGCCATCAGTTTTAGTTACTTTGTAAATTACTGATGGACTAGTAGCAATTAATTCAATACCAAATTCTCTTTCAATTCGTTCCAAAGTTATTTCCATGTGAAGTAAGCCTAAAAAACCACATCTAAATCCAAAACCTAAAGCCTTTGATGTTTCTGGTTCAAAATCTAAAGCCGCATCATTTAATTTTAATTTGTCTAAAGCTTCTCTCAAATCAGGGTATTTACTTGATTCTAAAGGATATAATCCACAAAAAACCATTGGTTTCATTGGCCTATATCCAGGAAGACTTTCCTCTGCAGGATTATTTTCTAAAGTAATAGTGTCACCAACTTTAATATCTCTTACACTTTTGATACTACCATTTATATACCCTACCTCACCAGTTGTTAAAGTATTTTTAGTATGTTCCTTTGGATTATACACCCCTAATTCTACTACTTCATGGATGGCATTTGTCGCCATCATTTTTATTTTATCTTTAGTATTTATTTGTCCATCAGCAATTCTAACTAAAGCAATTACACCTTTATATGGATCAAAATGACTGTCAAATACTAAAGCTTTTAATTTATTATTAGGATTACCTTTAGGTGATGGAATTCTTTCAACAATAGCATCTACTAGCTCTTTTATTCCTTCCCCTGTTTTCGCACTAGTAAGAATTATCTCATCTTCATTAAAACCAAAAGTATCTTTTAATTCTTGTTTTACTTTTTTAGTATCCGCATTGGGCAAATCAATTTTATTAATTACAGGAATTATAGTTAAATCATTTTCAAAAGCTAAATATACATTAGCTAAAGTTTGGGCTTCAATACCTTGAGCAGCATCAACCACTAATATAGCTCCCTCACAAGCAGCTAAACTTCTCGATACTTCGTACGAAAAATCAACATGACCTGGAGTATCAATTAAATGTAAAGTATAGTCTTCATTTTTATATTTATAATTTAATTGAACAGCATTTAATTTTATAGTTATTCCACGTTCTCTTTCAATGTCCATGCTGTCTAGTAATTGGTCTTGCATTTCTCTTTCAGTAATCGCACCAGTTAATTCTAATATTCTATCAGCAATGGTACTTTTTCCATGATCAATATGCGCAATAATGGAAAAATTTCTAATATTTTCTTGTTTCATTGTTTGTCACCTATAGATATTATAACATTAATAAAATTAGATATAAAGAAAAAATAGAATTTCTCTATTTATTTCTAGTACATATCACTTGCTCTCCCTCCAGATTACAGACTATATTTCCAAACTGGATATTTTTAGCAGTTGTATCACCATTTTGATCGATAATGATGTTACCACTTGTGGGCGTTTCACCACTTGTTAGTGATTGGTTTTCAGCAATTTTAGTTGTATTTTCATATAAATTATATGTCTGATCTTCATTAAAACTAACTGTAAATGGTAAATTAACTTCTCTTTCACGGTTTAAATCAGCATATAATTCTTTTGCAATTTTAACTAGGCTTTCAGTATTAGATTCAGCAGCTGACATTTGTGTTTTATAAACAATAGCTTGAATTATTGGAGTTATAAAACAGACTACAACCCCAAGTAAAACAAAGATTATCACATTTTCCCATATAGTCCTTCCAGCCATGCCCATCTATCCTTTCAATAATATGATATCATATTTTGGTATGTTTTTCAATAAAGAAAAAAAGTAGGATATTCCTACTATTAACTTGTGGTGCAAGTCATTGTATTTCCATCACTCGTTGTACAATAATAGTTACCAAATTGTAATTTACTACAAGTTAATGTCCCATCTTCAGCCAAACTAACTTTTCCAGATGTTGGTTTTTCTCCACTCATTGCGACCTTAGTCTTGCCAACCATTGGCGTACCAGAAGATGAAAACTGTACTGTTACTGGGTAAGAAGTTAATGTCCCATAATCAGTTTGGTCTTGAGTATATGCCATTTTAACCGCATCGATTGTCCCCCATGCCTTATCTTTTGCCGCATCCAATCTAGCTTTTTGAACCACATTTAAAATAATTGGGGTTGTGATTAAAGCAATGATAGCCAAAATAATGATAACCGCCAATAATTCTATTAAAGTAAATCCCTTGTTATTTCTCATTTTTTTTCCTCCTTATTCTTGACCTCGTATTAAATATATCACATTTAGTCATAAATTGCAATCTAATTTTCTTTATTTAATTTATTTTCTATATTTTGAAGTTCCTTTTTTTCTTTCTCTAGCTGTAATTTTTCATTTTCAACTATTTCCTTTGGAGCTTTATTAATATAATTTTCATTTGCCAAAAGTTTTTCTCTTCTCTTAATAGAATTGATTACTCTTTCCTTTTCTCTAAACATTTTATCTAATTCGTTTTGCTTATTTTGACTGCCATCGTAGTAAAGATATACATTGTCACCTTGAAAGTTTAAAATTACTTTATCCTTTCCTTTTTTATCATCTAGTTTTAATAATTTATCCAAAATTATTTTGTTTTGTTTTAAAATTTCATTATTATATTCTAAAGATATCTCTTTTACACTTTCTAACAACTTAAATCTTCTTATTTTTTTGATTAATGTGATAATGTCATCCATATCTTGAACATTATCAAAGTCAAATTCTTTATTAAATTCTGGATATTTACTTAACATAATTGACTCTTCAGTATTTGGCAGTTTAGTATATATTTCCTCAGTAACAAACGGCATGAATGGATGAAGCATTTTTAAAATAGCCTTTAAAGTATAAATTAAAATTGTCTTTGAAGTATCATTCATATTAATTTTTGATAATTCAATATACCAATCACAGAAATCGTTCCATATGAAGTTGTAAATTTCCAAGCCCACTAAATTGAACTCATATTTATCCATATGAATTGTAACATTTTTTATAGTTTGATTTAATCTGTTTAAAATCCATTTATCGGGCAAAGTTAGATTTTCAAATGTTTCTTTATAATTTTCAGTATTCATTAAAACATATCTTGAAGCATTCCATAATTTATTGATAAAATTCCATGTTGATTTAATTTTTTCCATATCAAATTTTAAGTCAGTTCCACTAGCAGCCGATGTTGAAAGATAAAATCTTAATGAGTCAGCTCCATAATCGTCAATAACATCCATAGGGTCAATACCATTGCCTAATGACTTACTCATTTTTCTTCCTTCTTTATCTCTGATAAGTCCGTGAATCAAACAATCTTTAAATGGTCTAGTACCAGTAAATTCTAATCCTTGAAATACCATTCTATTTATCCAAAAAGGAATTATATCATAACCAGTTACTAAAACATTATTTGGATAGTATCTTTTTAACATTTCAGTATTTTTAGGCCACCCCATAGTACTAAATGGCCAAAGAGCAGATGAAAACCAAGTATCCAATACATCTTCATCTTGCAGCCATCCTTCTTCTTTTGGGGCTTCAAAACCAACGTATACTTCATCATCTTTATACCAAGCTGGAATTCTATGTCCCCACCACAATTGCCTAGAAATACACCAATCATAAGTTATTTCCATCCAATGTTTCATAGTTTTTTCATAACGCTTTGGGACAAAATTAACTTTTTCTTTTTTATTATTTTGAACCTCTAATACTCTATCAGCTAATGGACGCATTTTAACAAACCATTGTTTTGAAAGGTAAGGTTCAACAATCGCATTACTTCTCTCAGAATGTCCAACTGAATGGGTAATTTCTTCAACATCAATTAAAATTCCTTCTTCTTTTAAATCTTGGACTAATTTCTCACGACATTCAAATCTATTTAAACCTTGATATTGGCCACATTTTTCATTCATAGTCGCATCTTTATTCATAATGATTATTTTTTCTAAATTATGTCTTTCTCCAACTTCAAAATCATTTGGATCATGAGCTGGAGTTATCTTTACGACACCAGTTCCCTTTTCCATATCAGCGTGCTGGTCAGCAATAATGGGAATTGCTTTATTTAATACTGGTAAAATAGCATTCTTACCAATATATTTTTTATATCTTTCATCATTTGGATTAACAGCTACAGCTGTATCTCCAAATAATGTTTCTGGTCTTGTGGTGGCAACATCTAAATATTCATCAGTTCCTTCAATAAAATATTTTAAATGATAAAAAGCTCCTGGTTCATCACCATAAATAACTTCTTCATTTGATAAAGCCGTCATTTGAACTGGATCCCAATTGATTATTTTTTCACCCCTATATATTAATCCTTTATTGTAAAGAGTTACAAAAACATATTTAACAGCGTCTGAAAGACCTTCATCTAAAGTAAATCTTTCTTTAGTATAATCTAAAGCGAGACCAAGTTTAGCCCATTGTTTATGAATATTATCAGCATATTCTTCTTTCCATGACCAAGCAGCCTCAAGCCACTTTTCTCTATCCATTTCCCTTGGATTAATACCTTCTTCTCTTAGTCTTTTATCAACTTTTGATTGCGTAGCTATTCCCGCATGATCCATTCCTGGAAGCCATAAAGCATCATATCCTTGCATTTTTTTAAACCTAATCATAATATCTTGTAAAGTCGTATCCCAAGCATGACCTAAATGTAATTTTCCAGTTACATTTGGGGGCGGAATTACAATAGCATATGGTTTTAAAGTCATATCCCCACTGGTAAAATATCCTTTATTTTTCCAATTTTCATATTTTCCTTCTTCTACTTCTTTATGATTATATTTTTTATCTAACATTTTATCAATCCTTTCCTAAAACAAAAACGCCCTTAATTATAAGGACGCTTTTGGACGTGGTACCACCTTAACTTGTAAGCAATGCTTACCTTAAACATTTAACGCATGTATACGAAATATCCTATTTAGTTTCAGATATTTAGCTCCCAAGCTACCTTCAAATAATGTTCATTAAGGAAAACTTTCAACCAATGATTTTCCCTCTCTAATAAGTACTAATTATTTTACTCCTCTTGTTCTTTGCCATTAAATTAATTATACTATAGTTTGTTTATTTGTCAACTAGTTATATTATATCTTTGACTATTAGCTTCAAAATTTTTAATTACATCATCATAAGTTAAGGCCGTGTTGTAAATCGTAAAGTTATAAATGTCACCTTTGAATAAACTTGAATTATCAGCACTTGAATTACCAATTATTAAATTATCTCCACGAGGATTTATTTCTAAACTTGAATCTATATTGTCGTAAGATATACCATTTATATAAACATCAATCCCAACTTTACTCTCCATAACAACAGTTAATTGGATAGGTTTATTCGCATATGAAGCAAAGAATTCTTTACCAATATCTACACAAAGTAAAGTGTTTGATTTAGTATAGTAACAAACACTAATTACCTCATCATTGATTTGAGCATATATTCCATTACCTTCACTAGTATTATAATAACCCCATAGCCCAATTGTCCCTGTTGTCTTCTTTATATTTATAACAGTTGAAATAGTAATTTTATCACCTAAATCCACTTGCTTTATTTCCGTATCTAAATATGAGGTAGTACCATTAAAAACTAAGTGACGATTTGTATAACTGTCGGCTGAAAAACCCACTAAAGTAGCATCATGGTTATTTCCACTTTGATCTTTCCATTTATTATTGTCTGGTGTTTGAAAACCATCATATAAAGCATAAATATTTTCTATTTTAGAATACCCATATTGTATATTATTAAGGGCATTTTCTTTTATTTTATCCATTCCTAGTTTTTTATTGCCTAATATAGCAAGTGTACTAGTCATAATTACTAAAAATAGTGCGAGCATTCCATATAATAATGAAGAACTAATAAAACCATTTTTTTTCATGTTTTTAACCCCTCCTATTGTTAATACAATTATACAATAAGTAATCTTTAAAAACAAGTTTTTGTTTTCTTCAAAATAAATTATAAAGTAAAAATAGACCAATGTCTATACTAGGTCTATTTATTAGAATA
>CAZZCM010000010.1:0-13731 GCA_964652445.1 uncultured Muribaculaceae bacterium
TGCTAAAGAGTTACTTGAAAGGGAAGACTCACTTAAACATGGTTCTATAATTAAGAAACAATGTTTGTAATATAACATTGTTTTTTTCATTCAATATGAACTTTGTTTGCAAAAATAAACAAAATAATATATAATCTATAAAGTGAGGTTGAGACTATGAAAATAAAATATGAGTTAGTAACTATCGATGGCAGAGCCAGACTTGGAAAACTACATACTAATCATGGAACATTTGATACACCAATGTTCATGCCCGTCGGCACTTTAGCAACTGTTAAAACCTTGACACCAGAGGAGCTTAAAGAAGTAGGCAGTGCGGTTGTTTTATCTAATACTTATCATTTATGGCTACGCCCTGGTGAAGATGTTGTGGCGAAAGCTGGTGGTTTACATAAGTTTATGAATTATGATGGACCAATGCTTACTGATAGTGGTGGATTTCAAGTATTTTCATTAGCTAAAAAGAAAGACATTGTCGAAGAAGGCGTTTATTTTAAAAGTCATATTGACGGAAAAAGATTATTGTTGACACCAGAGAAATCTATAGAAATTCAAAACAAGTTAGATAGTGATATTGCAATGAGCTTTGATGAGTGTATTTCGTATCCAGCTGATTATGAATATGCAAAGGCGAGTACTGAAAGAACTCTTAGGTGGGCTAAAAGAGGTAAAGACGCTTTTAATAACGAAAATCAATCTTTATTTGGTATTGTTCAAGGTGGAGAATATACTGATTTAAGAAAATGGAGTGCCGAAGAAACCGTTAAATTAGATTTTGAAGGCTATTCTATTGGTGGAACTAGTGTTGGTGAAAGTAAAGAGGTCATGTATAAAATGATTGATGATGCCATTAAATATTTACCTACTGATAAGCCTAGATATTTAATGGGAGTGGGCGAACCAGTAGATATTTTTGAAGGGGTAGAACGAGGTATTGATATGTTTGATTGTGTTTTACCGACAAGATTAGCCAGGCACGGTAATGCCTTTACCCATGATGGTAAAATTAATTTAAAAAATGCAAAATTTAAAGAAGATTTTTCACCTTTAGATAGTGAATGCGATTGTTATACTTGTAAAAACTATACAAAAGCTTATATTAGACATCTATTTGTGGCTAAAGAGAGTTTGGGCGGAAGATTACTTTCTATTCATAATATTAGATTTTTAATTAAGCTTACCGAAGAAATTAGAGAGTCTATTAAAAATGGCAAATTTTTAGAATATAAAGAAAAATTTTTAAGTAGATATAATAAAGAATAAAATAGTGTAACTAGTCTATTCTTTTTTTCTATTTATACCAAACATGGCACCTAACATTGAACTTATAAGCAGTAATAAATAAAATATAAAATCTTTTAAAATAAGTTTTGGAGTGAAAATTAAGTTACCGATAAAAATTAAAAAGACAATAATTAATCCTAATTTTAAACCTTCAAGCCAACCATTTTTTGCTGAACCTTTACCCATTACATAACCACCTAAAGCCAAGGAAAATAAAGGAATAATTATTTTTGATATGGCCATAATTTTTCCACTAACAATATTAAAATAATTTAAGGCAGTAACAATAAAGGTTAAAAGAAAAAGACTTATAATAGTGAAAAGGAAAGCTTTAAGCAATTTTTTCATGTATTTCATAAGAACCTCCTAATTAAATTTATGTTTTGACCATTAAAATATGCTTATCTTACTTGAAAATGAAAATATAATATGGTATACTTGTTTTAACATAAAGTAAAGAGGGTTAATTATGAAGAAAGATAAACAAAACATTAAAACTCAAAGAAGAAAAATAACACTAATAGTTGCTGCAACCACATTTTTGATTATTGGATATGCTTTATTTGCCCAACCACTTGCTTATGATGTAGCGCTTAAAGTAGTTAATAAAATTTCTGAAGTTTTTGACTTAGGCAATGAAGATAAGACAGATAATAGTATTACAACTACGACCCCAGAAAGTTGGAATATAAAATTTACCAATGCAATTAAAACAAGCGTTCAAGGGAATGCTAAAGAATTGACACCTGTAAAATTTGATAACCTTTCCGTTTGGTTTGATGTAGCTTTAACTGATCCTGACGATGCGATTACATATGAATTTGTGATATCAAATGATGGAACCATTAGAACAAAAGTGGACGAAATTATAATATCACCAGAAAGTAATGATAACAGTATTATCGCTTATGATGTTTCTGGTTTGAATGTTAATGATAAATTATACCCAGGTGAAACTGCTAAAATGAAAGTAAAAATTTATTATAACGATAAAGTGTCTTCTGATATTAAGTATTACAACGGAACACTTAATATTGTTATTAACTTTGTCCAAGATTAGCTTCGGCTAATTTTTTAATGCCTTTTTTACGTGAATATATTGGTGAATAGTTACAACCATCATATTTAAAACACTACTCCAAATTAAGGCCCAAAGACCAATATGCATGTGACACAAAACGAAAAGAGAAATTATTCTGATGATAGTCCCAATCAAGGTACCACTCATAGCTTCTTTAGCTTTCCCCATAGCTTGAAGACTAGCGGTTAATGGTGCTTGAATATAGTGAAATAAACAAAGAGGGGCGAGAACTTTTATATATTCGATGCCCGCAGTTGTATTGTAAATGAATTTCATTGGAACATCAGGAACGACTTCAAATAATATAGTAGCAGGAATACCAATGAGTAGTGATAAAAAGATAGCTAATCTTATTTTTCCCATGACATATTTATAGTGTCCTTGATAGTGGGCTTTACTTATATTAGGAATTAAGGCTTGACTGATAGCCATCGTAAAAAATGATGGAATTAATATTAATGGCATGATAAAGCCGTTAATAACTCCGTATTCATTAACTATATAATTATTATCATATCCACATTTTATAAGGACATAAGTTAGTATTATTGGTTCAAGAAAAAAACCTACCGAACCTATTAATCTACTCATAGTAGTTGGAATACCAATATTAAACACTTCCTTGATATTACCTTTATTTGGTTTTAAGTCATTTTTGGTTAATTTAAAATTTTTAGGAATGAAAAAGAATAACACTAAGATTGAAGTAAGCTCACTTATAACATTGGTTAAAACGACAAATGCTACGGCATACTCTAAGCCAAAACTTAAAAATATTGGAATACCAACTATTAGACAAATTAGTCTAATAACATCTTCGGTAACATTTGAAATAACATGGGGAACCATATTTTGTTTACCAAAGAAGTAACCCCTTAAGATGCTAGAAATACTTATAAATGGTAAAACAAAGCCGATACAAACTAAAGCATAATAACTCCTAGGTTCATTTAATAAATTATTACTTATATAATGTCCGAAAAATAGTAATAACAACATCACTAATAGATTTATAATTAGAGAAATTGGTAAAATTGAAAATACTAAGTTTTTATTATTTTTAGTGTCTTCGGCAACTAGTTTGCTGATGGCAACAGGAAAACCCAAGCTAGCTACGGCCATTAGTAAAGTAAAGGTTGGAGAGATCAACATATATATTCCCATACCTTCTGTGCCAATTAGCCTAGCTAAAACAATTTTGATAAACATACTAATAATTTTAGTGATAAGACCACCAATTATTAAAAGTACAGTTGATTTTATAAAAATGTTTCCTTTTATTTTTGTCATATTAAATTATATGCTTGGACAGAAAAAAAATAAAATACAATTATCAATATTTTAAAAATATAAAATAAATCGTCACTTCAAAATACAGGTTCTTTTTTTTTAACAAAAATTATGCTAAAATGAATATGACATATATCAAAACTAGTTAGGGGGGATATTATGACCAAAGTAAATCTATTACCAGCCGATACCTATATCGTCAAAAACTGTACTATTTTAGATAATGAAAATAGGAATATCTTACTTAAACTTTATCAACCAATTATCGGTAGTGTTGCTATAAATCTCTATTTAACCCTTTGGAGTGATTTAGATACTTCGCAAATAATATCAACCGAATATACTCACCATAGTTTAATGACCAATACTAGATTAAAACTAGTTGATATTTTAGAAGCCAGAGAAAAATTAGAGGCCATCGGATTATTAAAAACTTACATAAAACGTGGCAGCATAAATAACTACATATATGAACTATATTCACCATTAGAACCCACAGAATTTTTAGAAAATCCCATTCTTGCCACAGCTTTACAAAACAATATTGGAAAAAGAGAATATAACAAAGTAATCAAATTCTTTTCAATCCCTAAAATAAACATTGATGGTTACGAAGATATAAGTGCATCTTTCAGTGAAACATTTGATGTCAGTACTGAAGTATTTATAAGTGATAACATAAGTGGAATCAGAAAAGTAAACCAAGTAGATATCATTGTAAATGAAAAAGTCGATTTAAATAGTATAAGCGCTAATATCCCAGATGAATATTTAAATAAAAAATCACTTACCAAAGAAATAAAATCATTAATATACAAATTAGCCTTTATTTATAATTTGAACGAAGAAGAACTTACCGAATTAATTAGAAACTCCATAAATGAAAAACATACAATCGATAAACAACTATTAAGAAAAAACTGTCAAAATTATTATACCTTTGAACACAAAGGGAAAATGCCATCGTTAATCTATAAAAACCAACCAGAATATCTAAGAAGGAAAGAAAGCGATGATTCCAAACGTTCAAAAATGATTTATACATATGAAACCATGTCACCATACGACTTTTTAACCGGAAGAAATAAAGGAATAAAACCAAGCAAAAATGACTTAAGCATATTAGAAACATTACTAATAGATTATGAACTTACTCCAGGAGTTGTTAACGTATTAATAGATTACGTCTTAAAAATAAATAACAATAAACTTACTAAAAACTTTATTTTAACCATCGCTTCACAATGGAAAAGAAGTAATATCAAAACCGTTAGTGACGCTATGGAACTATGCAAAAAGGAAAATAAAACCAAAACCGAGGTAAAGAAAAAAACCATAAAAAAAGAAACAAAACCAGAATGGTACGGCAAAGAAGTTGAAGAAGAAACCGCCAGCACAGAAGAAATTGCCAAACTAGAAGCTATGCTTAGAAAGTAGGTGTCAAAAAAAATGCAAAAAGTAACCGAATTAACAAAACCAAAGAAAAATCTTCAAACCGAGCTAGAAGTTGCTTATGATGAAGCCTTAAAAAATGAAAATTTCAAAAAACTAGTTTGCAAACTAAAAATGAAGAGAGAAGAATTAGTAAGTTATACCTCAACATTAGAAGAATGCACCAAAGAATACACAAACTGTCAAAATTGCCCAGGACTTCAAGCTTGTAAAAACAAAATAAGTGGCTATGCCTATTTACCAAGACTAGTCGAAGGTAACTTGGAATTTTCATATAGACCATGTAAATACAAAATAAAATCAGATAAAAAAAACAGTTATATGCAAAACACCTATGCCTACAACATTCCAAAAGAAATATCCGAAGCTTCATTTAGTAAAATATACAAAACCGATAAAAAAAGATATAATACAATAATTTGGCTAACCGAATTTATGAAAAATTATAAAGACAATAAAGAACAAAAAGGATTATATTTATATGGTAACTTTGGAAGCGGAAAAACATATTTAATTTCCGCAATGTTTAACGAATTAGCCCAAGAAGGAATAAAAAGTGCTATTATTTTCTGGCCAGAATACCTAAGAGATTTAAAAGCTTCATTTAATTCCGAATACAAAAATGAATTTAACGATAAATTTAATAAAATAAAAAAAGTTCCCTTATTACTTATTGACGATATCGGAGCCGAAACTATTACCCCATGGAGTAGGGACGAAATACTCTGTTCAATACTTCAATATAGAATGGATGAAAAACTCCCAACATTTTTCACATCAAACTTAAATTTAGAAGCTTTAGAGACCCATCTAGCCATCACCACCAAAGGTGATGAAATAATAAAAGCCGGTAGAATAATTTCAAGAATTAAACAATTAACCGAATATCAAGAACTAATAAGTAAAAATTTAAGAAGATGATTTTATTAGTGACTTCTAAAAAATAATTGACAAAACTTATATAAATGATAAAATGAATATATAAAAAGCAAAGAAAAGGACACAGTTATTAAAAAGTGTTTAAAAGCGAGTTTGGAATGGTGTAAGCCAAATAAATAACTTTAATAGCGACTACCTTGGAGCTGATACTGAAAAGTGTTTCCGGTGAATACCGTTATCATAATCAAGTAAAAAGGTAGGATGGTACCGTGCATCGCACTCCTCACATATTGTGGGGGGTTTTTCTTTCTTAATAAAAAAACGAGGAGTAGTAACAATGAATATAAAAAAGATACAAAGACAAAATCATATTTCAATGGAAAAATTTTTAAGAACTTATTGTCATATCGAAAGCGAAACCTTAATTGACATGCTTTCGAGTCTATCACATCGTGAATTAAAAGATGTCCTAAGGGAACTTTACAAAATAAAATTATCAACTTTGCCATTCGAACTAGTCAGTCCCGAAGCCCTCAACAACGGTGAAATACTAATGGTAGATGATGCCATTGGGAATCCTGCACCTTATAGAAATCCTGCAAGAATAGATGAAAAGCAATTTTTCGAAGACATCATTGCACATCAAAAGCCTACAATAAATAGGGAAAATGAGGAAGACTATGAAAATATTGTAGACACCATCGAAGAATATTTGACCATTGAAAACATCGACATCACTTGTTTAGCACCATTTAATATACCAAAAACAAAAAACATTAGTTTAGAAAGGAAACGATAAAATGATAAATATAAAGGAAAATGAAAAATTAAATATTCTAAACCACAGTGCAGCTCATTTACTTGCCCATGCTGTAAAACACCTTTACCCAAATGCTAAATTTTGGGTAGGACCCGTAATTGAAGAAGGATTTTATTATGATATTGATTTAGGTGATGGTGTCATTACCGAAGAAGATTTGGGCAAAATAACCAAAGAAATGAAAAAAATAGTCAAAGCAGATAAATTAATCAAAAGAATAGAACTTTCAAAAAAAGAAGCCTTAGAAATCTTCAAAGATGACCCATATAAAATTGATTTAATCAAAAACATACCCAAAGATGAAATCATCACCGCTTATAAGCAAGATGACTTTATCGACTTGTGTAGAGGACCACATGTTAATAGTACAAAACTACTAAAACATTTTAAATTATTAAAAGTATCAGGTGCTTACTATAAAGGTGATTCAAAAAACAAAGTCTTACAAAGAATATATGGAATTTGTTTCGAAACCGAGGAGGATTTAAAAAAACATTTAGAAGCTTTAGAAGACGCTAAAAATAGAGACCATAGGAAAATAGGCAAAGAACTAGAATTATTTATGTCTCATGAATTAGTTGGCTCTGGACTCCAAATGTGGCTGCCAAACGGTGCAACCATCAGAACCGAATTAGAAAATTATATCAGAACCAAAGAAATCAAAGAAGGTTATTCCCATGTCTATACCCCAAGTTTAGGCACTGTAGATTTATATAAAACATCAGGTCATTGGGATCATTATAAAGAAGATATGTTTCCCATTATGAAAATGGATAACGAAGAATTAGTTTTAAGACCCATGAACTGTCCACATCATATGTTAATATATAAAAATTCAATTCACTCATATAGAGATTTACCAATAAGAATTGGTGAGCTTGCTCCAGATTTTAGATATGAAGCTAGTGGAGCTGTTTGTGGACTCGAAAGAGTAAGACAAATGTGTCAAAATGATGCCCACCTTTTTGTAAGACCCGACCAAATAAAAGAAGAAGTATCAAATGTTGTAAACTTAATCCTATCAGTGTATGAAGATTTTAAGATAACCAATTATTCGTTTAGATTATCATTAAGAGATAAAGACGACAAAGAAAAATACTTCAATGATGATGAAATGTGGGATAGAGCCGAAAGTGAACTTCGAAAAGTTTTAACCGATCTAAATCTAGACTTCTATGAAGCCAAAGGCGAAGCAGCATTTTATGGTCCAAAACTAGATGTTCAAATCAAATCCGCAATCGGTCATGATGTAACCCTTTCAACTTGCCAATTAGATTTCTTACTTCCAGAACGTTTCGACTTAACATATACAAATGAAAAAGGCGAAAAAGTAAGACCAGTAGTTATACATAGAGCTATTTTAGGAACCTTCGATAGATTTATGGCTTTCCTAATAGAAGAAACCAAAGGAGCATTCCCATTGTGGCTTGCCCCAACCCAAATTAATATCATCCCAGTTAATAATAACTACCATTTAGAATACTCAAAAGAATTAGAAAAACTTCTAAAAGAAAACAACTTTAGAGTAAGCTTAGATAGTAGAGAGGAAAAATTAGGTTATCGTATACGTGAAAGCGTAACTAAAAAAATTCCATATACTTTGATAATAGGCGATAAAGAAAAAGATACAAAAACCATCAGCTATCGAAAATATAAAGCCGAAGAAACTATAAATGTATCACCAGAAGAATTTACTTTAATTTTAAAAGAAAGAATTAAAAATAAAAGTTGATTATACCATTAAAACAAAATCGGCAAATAAAAATACATTATTCAAAACTGTCAATGTACTCTAGTTAATCACTTCAAAAACCATTTAAAATATGCTATAATTCATAATAGATGGCGACAACTTGAACACTAAAGTAAATGGAAAGGAATGAATCTTACAATGAAAAAAGGATTTACATTAATAGAACTTTTAGCCGTAATCACAATAATTGGTATAATTGCCTTAATAACATATCCCATTATCAATGATATTTTCGCCAACTCCAAAAAAAAATCATTTAAAGCCAGCGTCGAAGAAATCGTCAATGTCGTCGAAATAGACTATAGCGAATTTGGAAGAAAAGAAGATGTTACATATAATTTTGATTCTCCAAATATAACTTGTGATGTTTGTACTACTGAAATAGAATATAATGGTGAAATTGAAGAAGGAACTGGTACAGTAATTTTAAATGATGGAGAACCTTCATACGTATATATTGAAAATAAATCTTACATAGCAACTTTAAACGCTAAAGGACAAATAGAAATAGAAGAAAAGTAATAAGCTTTTCCTTTTCTTTTGAAATAATTGTAATAAAATAAAAATCCCTTAATATAATTAATTAGAAATGTACCAGGAGGGATAATAATGATAAACAAAAGAGGAATGTGGTTTTTAACGTTGTTCAGTTTGATATTAGTACTTAGTGTATATTACATAACAATGCCAAGCGAATTATTAATGACAGCCAACACCAAAACAGACTCAAAAGAAACAAAACAAGTTTCCGCTACCGAAAGCGAAACCGAAAGTGCCGAATTAGTCGCCTTAAGAGTCGAAGCCGAAGAAGAACTATTAGATGAGATTAACGAATTAAAAACAGTATTAACCAATTCAAAATCAAGTACTGAAGAAAAAAATAAAGCCTTTGAAAAAATGCAAGAATTAAATCAAACTAGGGGTACTGAAGAGTCCTTAGAGAAAAAAATAAAAAGTGAACATAAGCTAACCGCTTTTGTAAAAATAAATGGTAGTGACATATCGGTTGTTGTCGACAGCACCAAGCATGACAAAAAACTGGCCAATAAAATAATGCGTACTGTCCAAAGTGAATTTGATAATCATGTCGCCGTATCAGTCAAATTCCAAAAATAAGCTCTAATAAGAGTTTTTTTCCCAATTTAGGCGTTTTCTTTCACTCGTAAAGATATAGTGCATAAAATAATATGAGTAAGTATAATCCACTTAGGCTTAGGAAGTGAGGGAAACATGAAAAAAGGTATTCTAACAAAAAGAGAACGTGAAGTATTCGAATTACTTATTAAAAACAAATCAACTAATGAAATAGCAGAAGAATTAAAAATAAGCGAGAAAACAGTTCGTAATCACATTTCAAATGCCATGCAGAAGCTTGGGGTTAAAGGACGTGCCGGTGCCGTAGTAGAACTACTAAAACTTGGAGAACTTTCATTATAAAAGGTTAATAAAAAACCTTTTTTTTCATATTATTTAAATAGGTGATAATCATGCTAAAAAAACTAAGTATCAGGAAAATAGGCCTAACTACTGCAGCACTTTTTGCTTTAACCTTAATATATTTACTACCAAGTAATGATAGTAAATTAGATGTAACATCAGAATTAGAATATATGGATAGTAAAATAGAAACTAATCCAATCTTTTTAATGGACAAAAATAACTATATTGCATTAACCGAAGTCGCCGTATCCGGACAAAGCATTGAAGACAAAGCTAGAGAACTATTAAATATCTTAACTGTTGGTGGTGCTGACAGTAATATTCCTAGTGGTTTTAGCGCACTAATTCCACCAGATACCGAAATAAATAGCTTAACATGCGATGATGATTTAATCAAAGTTGACTTTTCAAAAGACTTATTAGATATCGACAAAGAACTAGAAGAAAGGTTAATCGAAACAATAGTCTATACATTAACATCAATAGATGGAGTAAATAAAGTAATCATCTATGTTGATGGTGAAATATTAACTACATTACCAAAAAGTAAAATAAATCTTCCTAGTACCTTAGATCGAGCCTTTGGTATAAATAAACAATATGAATTTACCACCACCGAAAACATCAACGATGTTACTGTTTACTATATTAGTGAAATAAATAATAAATATTATTATGTGCCTGTCACCAAATACCTCAATGATGATAAAGACAAAATATCAATCATTATTGATGAGCTTACATTAGGATTTAATCATAATCAAAAGCTTATGAGTTTTTTAAACGAAGAGACAAAACTAGTATCCAGTAATATCGAAAACAAAAAAATGAATTTAGAATTTAATTCATATATATTTGATGATGTTACCACCAAAGAAATATTAGAAGAAGTGATATACACAATTTGTTTATCAGTTAAAGAAAATTATGATATTGATGAAGTCGTATTAACCGTAAATAATAAGGAAATTTATAAAACTACTATGAAAAACCTTGAAACTAAAAAAAAATTATAGTATAATTAATTTGCACTCGTAAGTGCAAGCTGTCTCCGTAGCTCAGCTGGATAGAGCAACGCCCTTCTAAGGCGTGGGTCGTAGGTTCGAATCCCACCGGGGACGCCATTCTGTAATTAAACCTTTTTAAAGGTTTTTCTTTTGCCATAAAAGTGTCAAATAGTGCCATAGACAATAAATTGACTTTACAAAAACCATGATAAAAGTATATAATGAGCATAAGAGGTGAGTATATGGCAACATTTACTTGGTTGCAAAGGCAAACATTAATTCCCAGTTATGAATTAGAAAAATTCACAGAAAAAGAAGTATTAGAACATTTTGATGACATAAAATCCATAGCTACAAAACACTATAGTTTAGAAGGACTAAGCGATGCTGAAATTGAAGATACATTATTTAAAATATATACTTTTGAAAGCACAAACTTTCAAAATGATGAAACAAAAGATCCAATAGAAATAGAAGAATTTCAAGAATTTGCCGAAGAAACGCAACAACAAAATAAAGAAAGTTTTAATAGTCAACTAGCTAAAATAATATTTTTAGATTATGCCGATACATTCCTAAGCCAAATAGCCCCACAAATAACAGAAATGTTAGCTTCCATAAAACCTAAAACTGAATTCAAAGACAATCAAAATTTATACAGCACCAAACATCAATTAGTTAGATTAAATCGTCAAACAGTTGAAGATTGTTTTAACGTTTATTTTTGTTCATTTGACGGAAAAATATTCACCAATAAAATGACAAGCACAAATAGCAAAATAGAAGACGATTTTTTGGCTGAAATGTTCGAAAAAAAAGACAACTTATTTATTGGAAAAATGCCAAGGCATCCCGAATTTAGTGGGAAATATTACTTAAGTGATGATAATCACGACCCTAAGTACTGGAAAGGTTACATAAGATACATTGAGGCTCAGCGGAAAGATCTATTAGAACACTTTAAAGCAAAAGGAAAAGAAGAAGAATTGGATGATTTCCGTGCAATCGCAAATATCTATTATTTATATGCTGTATATTATAAAATGAGTAATCAAGTAAAGGTGCAAAGCAAAAAAACATTATAAGCATTTTTACCTTATCATTAAGTGTACAATAAGAGACTTCGAAATATTTATCGAAGTTTTTTCCATTCTAAAAAGTCTATAACAAGCCCCAATCAAAATCAACACAAAACAAGGAAAGACTTAGCCTTCCTTGTTAGGAATAATTTTATATAGACCAATCCCATGAGAAGATTTTAAATAAACAGATTTGTTTTTCATAATGTTAGGATTTACCTCATCAACATTTTTGTAATAATAAACATTAAAACCATTCTTTTTAAGAATATTATAGACATATTTCATATTAGGCCCAACCAAATGAAACTCATTAAAATTAAGATTGTTTTTAATAATGTATTTAGCAATATCTTTATGAATTTTCTTAGTGCATCTTCCAAGTTCTAAGATATCCCCCAGAATAACAATTTTATTTTCATTAGGTTGTTTATAAAAATAGTCAAGTCCACTAATCATTGTTTCATAAGATGCATTATAACAATCATCAATTAAAATAGTTTTACCAATTGTTCTTTTTTCCATACGACTAGGTGCACACCTAAATCTTTCTATACCTTTAACAATATTTTTTATATCCATACCTAATAATAAACCAATTTTCATCGCACCAATAGAGTAGTTAATTAGATACTCAACATCACTATTGATATTGATTTTATATTTTTTATCATTAATAGTTGCCGTATATCTATTTTTCTTACCATAAATAACATTACTAATATTATCATCATTTATACTATAATCAGTAACAATTGTCCCTTTAACCTTGGCTTTTCTCAGTAATTTGTCATCCATATTACGGAAGAAGTATTCACTTCCTTTCACAATACTAAGCTTTTCCTTAAACGTATTTTGAAGTCTTTTAAAATTACCGATATGTGCAGTTCCAATATTAGTAATTAAAGTAATAGTAGGGTGGCAAATATCTCTTAGAAAAGCAATCTCTCCCTTATGATTAGTACCAAGTTCAAGTAAAATGACATCTTCATCTTTATAATTAACTAAAGTAAGAGGCATTCCAATATGATTATTATAGTTACCTTTAGTACTTAAAACTTTAAATTCTTCATGTAAAACACTATAAATCATTTCTCTTTGACTAGTTTTTCCAAAACTACCAGTTAAGGCGATAATCGGAACATTGATTTGCTTTCTAGTTATACGCGCTAATTCTTGTAAAGCTTTTAGACAATCTCCAACCTCAACAATAATCAAATCATTATTAATTTTAAGAGCTTCCTTGACAACGTCTTCATGACCAGGCATAACAAAAAAACCATTAATCCCTTCTTTGACCCCATTTAAAATATAATTATGACCATCCGTATTTCCTTTCAAAGGAATAAAGATAGTAAGTCCGTCTATATCATTTGTATTAATAGTAAAATAATTTATTTCTGTATTTTCGTCACCATTAATTAATTTAGAGTTTTTAATTTTTAAAATATCTTTAACTGTCATTATATCACCTTTCAATATTATAATATATTTTATGCAAGTAAGCAAATAAAATAATGACAAATCATTATTTGCCATTATATCATTACATTTTTCTTTTTTAAGTTCCTGTTATGGTCGGAATCACCGCTTTTTTAAGTTCCTGTTATGGTCGGAATCACCAGCTTTTTTGATGCTACTTAGTA
>CAZZCM010000010.1:13831-17542 GCA_964652445.1 uncultured Muribaculaceae bacterium
TTTTTTAAGTTCCTGTTATGGTCGGAATCACCAGCTTTTTTGATGCTACTTAGTAGCGTTTATATTATATGCAATTTCTTGCCACATAATCACTTATGCACCCATAATATACTATTTTTTCCTAGAAATGTCAATAACTACCAGAAAGAACATAAATAATGTCGATGTAATGTAAAAAACAAAATCAAGCATTTATATTTTGAATTAAACGTGTTATACTTATAATAGTAAAGGAGCACACAATTATGGAAATAGAAACAAATACAATTACAAATATAAAAGCTAGAGAAATATTAGATTCAAGAGGAAATCCCACTATCGAAGTAGATGTAACCTTACAAAGCGGAGTAGTAGGCAGAGCTAGCGTTCCAAGTGGAGCCTCAACTGGTGAAAGAGAAGCTTTAGAACTAAGGGATAATGATTCAAGATACATGGGTAAAGGTGTTCAAAACGCTGTTAACAATGTTAATTTAATCATCAAAAAAGCTTTACTAGGGATGGATGCCAGAGACCAACAATTAATAGACAAAACAATGATAGAACTAGATGGAACCGAAACAAAATCAAAACTAGGGGCCAATGCTATCCTAGGCGTTTCCATGGCTGTCTTAAAAGCCGCTAGTCAAAATCAAAATAAAGAATTATATGAATACATTGGAAACGAAAAAACACTACCACGCCCAATGATGAATATTTTAAATGGAGGAATGCATGCTGATAACGGTTTAGACTTCCAAGAATTTATGATAATTCCAAACGCCGACAATATAAAAGAAAGAATCAGAATTGGTAGTGAGGTATTTCATCATTTAAAAAAAGTCTTAAAAGATGAAGGATATAATACCAATGTTGGTGATGAAGGAGGCTTTGCTCCAAATTTTAAAACAAATATTGAAGCTTTAGACGCTATCATTAAAGCTATTGAGGAAGCTGGATATATTCCAGGGAAAGATGTCAATTTAGCCTTGGATGTTGCTGCTTCAGAATTCTATGAAAACGGGATATACAACCTAAAAGGTGAAAATAAAAAGTTAACAACCGATGAATTAATAAATTACTATGAAAACTTAACAAAAAAATATCCAATCATTTCCATTGAAGACCCAGTGGACGAAAACGATTGGGAAGGATTTACTAAAATAACAGAAAAATTAGGTAATAAAATTCAGCTAGTAGGCGATGATTTATTCGTAACCAACAAAAAATACCTACAAAAAGGCATCGATCTAAAAGCTGGTAACGCCATCCTAATTAAAGTAAATCAAATTGGCACTATTACCGAAACTTTAGAAACAATTAATCTAGCTAAACAAAACGATTATAATACAATTATATCTCATAGAAGTGGAGAAACCGAAGATACAACCATTGCTGACTTAGCTGTTGGACTAGGTCTAGGACAAATTAAAACTGGTTCATTATCGAGAACCGATAGGGTAGCCAAATACAATAGATTAATTAGAATTGAAGAAAAGATAAATGGTGATAACAATGAGAAATAGGGGGTTTACATTAATAGAATTATTAGGTGTTATAATTATACTTGCTTTATTAGCAATGATAACCGTTCCAGCTATCAGTGCTACAATTAAAAACAGTAAAGAAGAAGCCGATAAACAAGTAGAAGAAAACATTGTATTAGCTACTAAAAATTGGGCATTAGATCATAAAGATGAATTACCCACCACACCTAGCACCACAAAAAAAGTACCATTATCAGAGCTCCAGAACGAAGGCTATATTGATAAAAATCTCAAAAAACCATCAACGGGTAAAGAAATTACCACAGCTTGCGTTAATATAACCACCAAAAATTCTCAAAAACCATATACATACAATTACAAATATAACGAAAGTTGCTCATAGCAAAAAGATGTTAACCAACTTTAACATCTTTTTTAATATCCATAATTACCGGTAAAATGATTGGTTTTCTTCCAGTATGAGTATTAACATAGTTAGAAACTGAATTAATAATTTCTGCTTTTACTTCCGAATAATTAACGCCAGTTTTTGTCACCTTATTTATTGCATCCTTACTTAATTTTTCAAGTTTCTTTAATAACTCAATATTATCATTAACTAAAACAAAACCTCTCGTTATAATACTAGGAGTACCAAGTAATTTATTACCCTTTGTATCGATATTAGCAATTACCACAATAATACCATCATTAGCCATAATCTTACGGTCTTTCATAACTGCATTACTGATGTCACCAATACGGTTACCATCCACATAAACATCATCGACTTGAATTCTACCACCTAAGCGAACAGTTTCATCTTTCAAAACCAAGACATCACCATTACCTAAAATAAAGGTATTCTCCTTAGGTATCCCACATTCAATGGCTAAATCTGCATGAGTTTTAAGCATTCTATATTCACCATGAAAAGGCATAAAATATTTAGGTTTAATAAGTCTAAGCATAAGCTTAAGTTCATCTTGATTGCCATGTCCACTAGTGTGAACATCACTCAAAGAAGTATTAGTATAAACTGTAACCCCTTTTAAATATAATTTGTTAATCGTACGTGAAATACTCACTGCATTTCCTGGAATCGCTGATGAAGAAAATATAACAACATCATCATCCCTTAATTTAATCTGTCTAAAAGTTCCATTCGCAATTCTACTTAAAGCAGCGAGTGGCTCACCTTGACTTCCAGTACATAATAAACAAATTTTATCAGATGGATATCTGTTAGCTTCCTCAGGTGTAATGAATATATCTTTATGTTTAATATATCCACCCTCAATAGAAATTTCAATATTATTGTTCATACTTCTACCAAACGCGCAAATCTTACGACCATGCCTTTTACAAGTATCTACAATATGTTTAAGTCTATAAATGTTAGAAGCAAAAGTTGCAATAATAATACGACTATTATGACGAGTAAATAAATCGTCCAAAGTCTCATCCACTTTAGATTCACTTTTACTAAAACCCTCACTCATCGCATTAGTACTATCACTCATAAGTAAAGTAACACCCTCTTCACCAAGTTTAGCCATTTTATGAATATTAGCCATTGGCCCAATCGGTGTTAAATCAAACTTAAAGTCTCCAGTAGTAACAACATTACCATTAGGTGTATGAATGCACATTCCATGAGAGTCAGGAATAGAGTGAGTAGTTCTAAAAAACTCAACTGATAAATACTTATATTTAAATACATCTTTTTCCGTATAAACATGTAAGTTATTATATTTTATTCCGCGATCCTCTAATTTACGTCTAATAAGTCCAACCGCTTGATTAGGTGCATAAATATTAGGAATATCTATCATTTGTAATAAAAATGGAATACTTCCAATATGGTCCTCATGTCCATGAGTAATAAATAGCCCTTTAATTTTCTTTTCATTTTGTTTTAAAAAGGTAAAGTCAGGAATAACATAATCAATTCCCATTAAATCCCCCTCAGGGAATATAGAACCCGCGTCACTAATAACGATTTCATCTTTATGCATTACACAATACATATTTTTTCCGACTTCCCCGAGTCCGCCTAAAGCAAAGACTGCAGTTTCATCGTCCTTTAAAAAATTCATAAATTCTCCTTTCATTAAAATTAAAAAACTGACTTAATACATTATATACTTTTTTCATGCTTTTGGCAAGTTCACACAACCATTTACATTTTTTACAAAAAAGGTTATAATTAAAACATGTCCTAGTAGCTCAGCTGGATAGAGCACGG
>CAZZCM010000011.1:0-17518 GCA_964652445.1 uncultured Muribaculaceae bacterium
GAATTTTTAGTATATAAAATTACTTTATTAGGATTATTTAAAACAATTTTATTGGCTGTGCCTTTAAAATAAATACTATAATTATCGGTTGGACTATCATATGTGTCCATAACAGACATATTCGCACCTTCATTAACGGTAAAAGAACCATATATATTCCACATTGGTATTTTTCGGTGGGCCTTTTGAACAAAATTAAAAGTTGCTCCCTCATCAATTAACACATCCATCACACCTTGACTGGAATCAAAGGTGAAACCACTATAAGTAGTTAAATTAACTACTGCATTATGTAATATTTTAAAATCTAATTTGTTAGTTCCGCTCATAAATTCTTTATAAGTAGAAGTTAAATTTATATTACTGTTAGGTAAAAAAGTAATAGATGGTGTAATATCGCTTCTAAAAGAAAATATGGCAAAACTTGTAGAGTTACTTACTATTGTTGTATTGCCGCCTATCTCAACAACTTTGGCTTCACAAGCTTCTTGACCTGCCACACTGCCAGTTGTTTCAATGGTAATATTACAATCGATAATAATTGCTTTACCATATTGATTATAAGCCATTTCTGTTCCATTAAATTTAACGTTTCTATATTCTGTAACTACATTTTCATAGGCCTTTTCTTGAATAACGCATAATACTCCGTAAGCATTTCCGTATACGGCATCAATATTTTTAATAATTATCTTTTCGTTAGTGGTGCTGGCTAAAATACTATTGGCTCTTAAAGCCGTACTAGTACCAGTTAAAATGTATCTAACACCTAAATAAGTTCCATCAATTGTAACTATTTTCTTGTTTTCATTTATTGTGATTCCACCAGTTAAAGTTATATTACTACCAAAATATATGTATATATAACCGTTATCTCCTTCAAGTGCTTGCTTTAATTCATCATAACTTGTAACAACAACTGTACTATCATCAATTACTTGCATAAATTATCGCTTCCTTTGAAATATTTTATGTTGAAAAGAAATCGAAGAATAGTTCTTTTATAATACATTTGGAGAAAATTATTTTTTTAGCACTCACCACTTGACAGTGCTATTTATGTGCGTTATAATGTTTAATGGTTAAAGAAAATTCAGATTGACATTAGTTTCGATGAATTTTCTAAGAAAGAGGATGATATAAATAAAAATCAAAAAAATATAATTTAGGAGGAGGAAAAAAATGAAAAAAAAGCAATTTAAAACAGAATCAAAAAAATTAATGAATTTAATGATTAATTCTATTTATTCAAACAAGGAGATATTTTTAAGAGAACTTATTTCAAATGCGAGTGACGCAATAGATAAGTTACATTATAAGTCATTAACTGATACTTCAATTAAACTAGATAATAATTTAAGAATTTTTATAGCTATTGATAAGGATAAAAGAACTTTAACTATTAGTGATAATGGTATTGGTATGACTATGGAAGAATTGGAAAACAACTTGGGAGTTATTGCCAAAAGTGGTTCTTTAGATTTTAAAGAAAATAATGAAAAGAAAGAAAATATTGATATTATTGGTCAGTTTGGTGTAGGTTTTTACTCATCATTTATGGTGGCTTCAAAAGTTGAAGTTATTTCAAAGGCTTATAATAGTCAAGAAGCTTATTTATGGAAAAGTGAAGGCATTGATGGTTATACAATAACCAAAGCTGAAAGAGAAACTAATGGTACGGATGTAATCATTACTATTAAAGAAGATGAACAAGAAGATTATGATAAATATTTAGATCAGTATCAAATTCAAAGTTTGGTAAAAAAATATAGTGATTATATAACTTATCCAATTCAAATGGATGTCGAGCATCAACATTTAAAAAATAAAAAAAGTGACGATGAAAAAGACGAATATGAAACTGTTATGGAGACAGAAACAATTAATTCTTTAACCCCACTTTGGAAAAGAAAAAAATCAAAAATAAAAGATGAAGAATATAATACTTTTTATTCTGATAAATTCTTCGATTATGAAGCACCACTTACTAAAATCCACACATCTGCTGAGGGCATGATAAGTTATGATTCGTTGATTTTTATTCCATCACATGCTCCTTATGATTTTTATACTAAAGAGTATGAAAAAGGATTACAATTATATGCTAACGGCGTTCTTATCATGGAAAAATGTTCAGATTTAGTGCCAGATTATTTCAATTTTATAAAAGGTGTAGTTGATTCCCCTGATTTATCTTTAAATATTTCACGTGAAACATTACAACAAAATAAAGTTTTAAAGACAATTGCTAACTCATTAGAAAAGAAAATTATCAAAGAACTTTCTAAGATGCGTGATAATGACCGTGGAACTTATGAAAAATTTATTAAAGAATTTGGTAATCAATTAAAATATGGAATTTATCAAAGTTATGGCATGGAAAAAGATAAAATTCAAGATTTAATAATGTTTACATCTTCTAAAGAGAAGAAGTTGGTTACTTTAGATGAATATGTTCAAAATATGAAAAAAAATCAAAAAGCTATTTATTATGCTTGTGGTGAAACCATTGATAAAATAGAAATGCTACCTAAAGTAGAAGCTATAAAAAGCAAATATGAAGTATTGTATTGTTCAGATTATATTGATGAATTTACACTTAAAGTTCTTCAAAAATATAAAGATTTTGATTTTATAAACATTTGTACTGAAAATGTTGATATTGATACTAAAGAGGAAAAAGAAAGTTTAAAAAAAGAAAACGAAGATTTTAAAGATATATTTGAAACAATGAAAAAAGCCATTCCTGAAATTAAAGACATTAGACTTACTAATAAATTAGTAAACCATCCTGTATGCTTATCTACTGAAGGTGAAATTTCTATTGAAATGGAAAAAACTTTAAATCAAATGCCTAATAGCCAGAATATTGCTGCCAATAAGATTTTAGAAATAAATAAAGACCATGAAATTGTGGCAAAACTCAAAAAATTATACAAAAAAGATAAAGAAGAATTAAAAGATTACACCAAATTACTTTATACTTTTGCTAGACTTATTGAAGGACTTTCTATCGATAATCCGACAGAAATAAGTAATTTGGCATGTAAAATTTTAGCGAAATAATGCTTATCAATTGACGTTTTTAAAATAAGTGCTATACTAAATATAGTAGTAAAGGAAAGGAAGGGATTTAGATGATGTTAATACCAAGAAGAAGTACATTTGATTTATTTGATGATGTATTTAAAGATCCAATTTTTGAAGAATATGAAACTAAAGTGATGAAAACCGATATTAAAGAGAAAGATAATGAATATTTAATTGATATTGATTTGCCAGGTTATGATAAAGAAAATATCAAAATTAATATTACTGATGGCTATTTAAATATCGAGGCTACAATTGACTCTCATAAAGAAGAAAAGGAAGATGGCAAATTTGTCAGAAGAGAAAGGTACTCAGGAACTTGTTCTAGAAGCTTTTATGTCGGAGATGATGTTACTGAGGAAGATATAAAAGCTAAATTCAAAAATGGTATTTTAAAATTAACTATTCCTAAAAAGGAAAAAGAAGAACAAATATCAGAAACTAAATACATTGAAATTGAAGATTAAGTTTAAAATATTGATAAGCGATATTTTCGCATTAAAAAATCTAGAAATTAACTAGATTTTTTTTATGAAAATTTTTTGTCTTTTATTCACCAGGATTTAAAAAAGGAGCAATCGCTATTAATTTAGAATTTAATGCTGTACTTATTTGATTTAGTATTTGAGTTACCTGATTTACTGATTCATTAACTTGGGCAAGCTCGGTAGGTGTAGCTTTTAAATCAATAAACTTTTGGATTTTAGCGGCTTCTTCTTCTAATAAACTAGTAATTGCTTTTTGCTCACTAATAATAGATGCTGCTACATCATTAATCGCATTTTGAAATATCATTGTTATCATCTCCTCATAACTATTATATTCTTAAAAAAAATTTGTCATAATTAAATTATACCGTTAATAGTTGTTTGAAATGTTTGAAAAACCTTTCAGTTCATAAGATAAATTGAAAGGAGATGATAAATTTTGAATCATGAATACAATAATTTAGTATTATCGCATACTATTAGTAATAATGAAATTTTTACAGGCGACATTGTAACTATTACCGATACCATTACTAATAGTGGCCTTTTAGATAAATCAAATTTAAAATATACAGCTACTTTACCTACATATCTACAATTTGTATCTGGTTCTGTAACCATTGATGGTGTATTAGACGCTAATGCTACTTTAGAAATTGATATTCCTAGTTTACCTATTAATGAAACAAAAACCATTACATATAAAGTAAAAGGCTATGGACAATATCCTAATGCTGTAAATTATTTTAAAGTTTCCTGTGAATATCAAGACATTTTTAATGAAACTAAAACATTTATAAAACAAAGTGAATCATTACATACTATTATTTTAAAACGAAGGCTTGGAATTTTACTTAATGCTGAAAAAAACACGGTTATCGTTGGAGAAACTAATCACTTTCATATCGATGTTAAAAACTATGATAAGTCACAAACAATAACTGATGTTCAAATTAAAACTGTTTATGAAGATTATTACACTATTTCTAGTGGTACTACGCTTTTAAATGAAACGACGGTTTTAAGTGATGATATTACGACAATTGATGTTGGGGATATTGCGCCAGGTGAAATAATAACTATCGATTTTGATGCGGTAGCTAAAAAATCAGGAATTTTTGTGTTAGAAGCTACTGCCCATTATACTTGTATAGTTAACGAAAATTCTACTACTAACTCTGATGTGGCACTTACTTTATATTCCACCATCTATGATAATAATGTCAATGCTGAAGCTACATTAAATATCGTCTATAACAATAGTCCAACTCTTTATTTACCTAATTTTACTATAAAAATTCAAAATAAAGGTACTACTGAAATAGTCGATGCTAATGTAACAATGGACTTATCTAATTATTGTACTATGGTTAGTAGTAGTTTAAGAGTAAATGGTGTTCAAACAACTGGGGATATCACCACTGGTATTACGGTAGATAGTATTCCTGTTAATAGTTCAGCTGAAATTACTTTTATTGGCTCACCAAATAAAACTGTATCTGAAAAGCAAATATACGCTATGATTAACTTTGGTTATATGGAAAATGGTGTTAAATATTCTTCTAGAACTTATACTAATGCTTTAGCTGTTTCATTATTTGGTATTCCAGATGGTGATTTACCAGTTAGTATAATGCCTCTTAAAGAAAGTTATTATGCTGGTGAAAAGGTTAATTTTCAAATGGATGTTTTAAATAATACTGATTATAAGATTAAACGATTAGAAATAAAACCTAATATTCCAGATAGCGTTCGCTATATCCAAGGTAGTATGCAAGTAGATGGAACTACTGTCAATTATGATGATACTATTATTATTGATGAAGAATTAAATTATGGTGCTGGAAAAACTATTACCTTTAGTGCGGTTTCTTTAAAAGAAGATGATGCTAGTATAAGTGCGATAACGACTTATACTTATGATGTATGTTCGACTGAACAAAAAAGCTTATCAGAATCATATATAACTAATTTTCAAATAATTAAAAATGAACTAGTTGATTCAAAAACTGTTTTGGTCTCTAATGTACCTCATATTACTAAAGTTGGTGATGTTGTAACTTTTACTTTAGAAATTAAAAACGATAATGATTATTTAATACCTATTACTGATTTATTATTTAAACCAATATTGGCGGCGAATAAAACTGATAAACAATATTTATCAATTGATGAAAGTACGGTAACGCAAGATGGCACTAAATTAACTAAGGACAGTAATAATTACTTTATTTTAAGCGATATTAATGCTAATGAAACATCAACTATTACTTTTAGTGTATATGCTGTAAATATTAGTAAAGATGAATTATATAATTATGTTGATATTTTATATAGTTATGTCGATGATTTAGGCAATACTATTGAAACTAATGCGGTAGATGACTATGGACTTTTTATTACTAATAAAGATGTCTTGGATATAGTAGTAACTAAAGAAACTACTGATACGGAAGTTTATGTTGGTGATGATATTCATTATAGTGTTTCTGTGACGAATAATTCTAATACCAATTTAAAATATTTTTATGTTAAAGATTATATGGATCAATTTGTCAGTTTTAAAAAAGGTAGTCTTTATGTTGATGGCTCATATTATCCTAACTTAAGTTTAGAAGACGGTTTTGATCTAACTGCTGTCGATGCTGGCGAAACTAGAACAATGGAATTTGACTGTGAAGCTATATCACCAGGGACTTATGAAAATGTTTTATCAGTGGCTGCTTCAACTTCTAAAGATGATGCTGACACTACTTTATGGCAAGCTGTCTCTAATACTGCAGTTACTAAAATCAATGAACAAATAAAAGCTACTTATTCCGTAACCTTAAACTGTGATAATGAAGTAGGAACTATTGACAAGAAATTAGATGACATTGTTACTTTTAATATTGAAGTAACTAATCAAGGTAATGTTGTTATTAATAATCTGCAAATTACTGAAGAGTTGGATAATCATTTTACTTATATTACTGATAGTTTATTGTTAGATGGTCATAAATTAAATAGAAATTTAGATTATATTTTAATTGATACATTAGATGTCAATGAAACTAGATTAATTAGTTTTGAGGCTAAATGTTCTAAAGGTGGTGAAAACATTGAAGAACAAATCACAACTACTAGTATTTATTATGATAATGAAAATAATGCCCAAACTCTTACGCGAAACAGTAATGCTTTAATCTTTAATATTACTGATGATTCTAAATTGGTTACTTTTAATTTAACAAGTGATAAAAAAATAGTAGAGGCTGATGAAAAGGTAGAATTTAAAGCGACTATCTCTAACCAAGATGAAGAAGATATTGACTTAGAAAACATGGTATTTGAAAAAATATTGGATAATCAGTATTTTGATTTTGATTTAAATAGTGTTAAACAAGATGGCTTAACGGTTACAGGTGATGAAAATTATGGCTACCAATTAAAAACATTATCAAGTGGTGAAACGACTGTTGTTACTTTCACGGCTACAGCAATAAAAGCTATAAATTTAACAACTGTAGAAGCGACTATTGATTATGAATATTTTAAATATGGTAATACTACTTATGCTGATAAGAAAAGTAAATGGAAAATGGGTATTGCTGATGTTATTGATGAGAGTATATCGTTAGACCTTACTTGTGATAAAAAACGTAAGGTGATAGGCGATAATATTTATTTTACTTTGGACATTACTAATAATACTGAAAAAACAGTTAATGATGCTTATATCTATGAAGACTTTAGCGGTTTAACAATAGTTCCGGCGACTACTAAAGTAAATGGGCTTATTGTTGAAGATATTACTAATGGTATTACTATAAATGAAATAAAGAATGCCGAAACTGTAACGGTTACTTTTGAAGCCAATGGAAAGATAGAAGGAACTTTTCCAGTAACAACTTATATTGTTGGGGCTTTGGATAATACTTATTATGGGACTTCTTCTAATACTATTCCGATTACAATTTTAAAAGAAAAAATAGGTAATATTGAACTTATTCAGTCCATAGATAAAGAAAATTATATTATCAATGAATATGCGACTTTTAACATATTAGTCAATAATATTGGCTCTGAAGATATAAGCTCATTAGTTATTACTCAAACGTTAATGGATAATTTTGAGTATGTTCAAGATAGTTTAACAATTGACGGAGTAATTAGTAATAATGATATTAATAGTATTGATATTGGTACTTTTGATAAAGATAATTTAGAAATTTCTTTCAAATGTAAATGTATTAAAACGGGGACTAATATTCAAAGTAGTTTAGATGCCACTTTTGAATGGCAAAATAATGGAAATACTGAAACGGGTAATGTTCAAAGTAATGTTATCTACACCAATATTTATATTGATGACAGTGTCAATGCAAAACTTAATCTATCAGTTGATACGCCAATTGTTGTTATTCATAATATGGGTAAGGTTACAGCTTCTATTTTGATTGAAAACCAAAGTGATTATAATATAGGTTTAGAAAATAATTTATTAAATGTTTCTTTACCAAAAGGTAATTACCAAATTGATGAGAGTAGTTTTTTAGAAAATGGTAATGCTCTTAATGGTGATTTAACAAATGGCTATGTTTTATCGGATATTAATGCTAATACGACATCGGTTATTACCTTTACTTTAAATCCAATTAATAATCAATATGCGACTGATAATTTAACTGTTAATTTAGATTATTCTTATACCAATAAAAATGGCGTTTTACAAACTGAAAATATAACTAAAACTACAAGTATTTTCTATGTTGATAGATTAGGCGACGGCATTATTGATTTGGAGTTAACGGCTAAACCTAAACGGTGTATACTTAATGATGTTATTCATTATACTTTACTAATTAATAATGTATCTTATACGACTTTTACTAGTTTTCTTATTAATAATATATTTGCTGACGAAGTAAATTATATTCCAGCTTCTGTCTTAATTGATGGAAGTTCGGTAACTGAAGAAATGACGGACACTGGCGGATTAGTTATAAATAAAACGGTTTATTCGTTTGGAAGTGTTCAAGTAGAATTTGATGTTCTTGCTACTAATGTTGGTGATGCTGTTAATACGACGTTTGTTAAAGCTATTCATGCTGGTGGTGACTTAACAACGGCTTATGGTCTTTCAGTAAGTGAAACTGTAAATATATCAAATCAGGCTAATATTGATATTTCTTTTACAAAAGGCATTGATTATGATGATTTACGTTTAGGTGAAATTTATAAAATTACTTTAAATATAACTAATAACAGTAATGTTAAATTAACTGATTTAATTGTTTCTGATATTTTAGATAGTCACTATGGATATGTAACTGATAGTTTAGAAATAAATGAAAATAAAGAAAATTATTCGTTAGATAGTATTCAAATAAATAGTTTAGGTATTTTAGAAACAGCTATTATTACTTTTGATATTCTTGCTAAACAAATAGGGAATAATATATCTAATAAAGCTAATATGACTTATAAATATGAGGCTAATAATGTTCAATATGAAGATAGTAAGGTCTCTAATGAAATACTTTCTAATATTAAAGACGCTATTAATATTCAAATAGGTGCTGTGGAAGAAAGTGATAGGGATGCTTATTTAGTGCAAGATACGGCTATCTTTACTTTAAATATAACTAATAACAGTAATATTGATTTAACTGATGTTAGTGTAACTGAACATTTAGACAGTAATTTCTTCTTTATTAATGGTTCTATTACAATTGATAATAATGAATATAATGGGACTTTAACTGATATTATTTTGGGAAATTTAGCTGAAGGTGAAACTAAAATTATTAAATTTCAAACTACGGCTTTAGATGAAAGTACAACTGACAATTATTTTACAGTAAGTGCTAATTATCAAACTAAAGATGGAACGCAAAATGTAACTTATGATAGTAATCATTTGACTATTGATATTTTAAAGATGTTAATACCTGGTTTAAAAATAACTAAAGGTGCTGACAAAACTGATTATTTATTAAATGAAGTAGCTACTTTTACAACGGTTATTGAAAATATTGGTGAATGTGATTTTATCGGTGGTAAATTTGTTAGTGAATTAAATTCTAGTTTTGAATTTGTTCCAAATTCGGTAACTGTAAATGGAAATTCAACTACATATTCTTTAGAAAATGTTGTTCTTGGTAGTTTACCGTCTACAACTTTAAATACTATTGCTTTGGATAATTCATCAGATTCGATAACGGTATCTTATCAAGCTAAAAGTGTAAATTATCAAGATGATATATCTATTCAAGATGTTGTGACTATGGATTATGAAGAATTAGGCATTACCAAATCTTTTCAAGCTTTATCAAATCAAGTTTTAGTTAATAATGATAATGCTAATTTTGTTATTGCTTTATCTGTAGATAATCCCTTTAGATTAGATGTGCAAAATACGGTTAAAGCTATAATCAGAAATACTGGTGAAAAGGTAATTGAAAACTTATATTTAATTACTGATTTTGATGATGTTCATTTAGAATATGTGCCAAACTCTATTTATGTTGATGGGGTATTACAAAATATTGATTTAGAAAGTGCGATTAATATACCAATTTTAACTGTTAATCAAAGTGTAACGGTTACTTTTGATGTTATACCTATTATGTTAGGACAAACAAATATTCAAATAGAGGGTATTGGTAGTTTTAAAGGGCGTGATAGTGAAGATATTCCTATTGCTAAAAAAAGTAATCAATTAGAATTGGAGGTGTTAGAAAAAATGAATCCTAATTTTACGGCTACTTTAGAAGTAACTAAAGAAATTATAACGTTGAATGAACTTGTAAACTATACTTTAACGATTACTAATACGGGTGATGTTAATTTTGATAAAATGTTATTAACGGATATTTTAGACAATAGTATTGAACTGGTCAGTGATTCAGTTATGGTTAATGGTAAACAAATGAGTACTATTGAATTAGATGATTTAGATTTAGGTACTTTACTAATTAATCAAACGACAATTGTTACTTTTAATGCTAAACCGCTTATTGTTTTAAATGATATTGCTAATATAGCTTATGTTACGGCGATATATACGGCGTCGGAGCAAAAACAAATGGAGAAGACGAGTAATTTTGCTTTTGTTAGTGTTGTCCCACATGATGTTGCTTTTATTTCTTTTAGTCAAGAGGTTAGTACTAGTAGTGTTAATGTTGGTGATAATATTGATTTTACGTTAACTTTTAAAAATACTGGTACTAAGGAAATTAAGAATTTAAAGATTTATAATAATTTAAATGACTGTTTAGAATATGTAGTTAATAGTATTTATTTTGATAATATTATTGTACCAAATGAGAGTATATTGGATGGATATAAATTAGACAATTTAAGTCTTGGTGAGGAGCATCAATTACGTTTTTCTGTAAAAACAATACGTTCTTCGCAAACTTTTGATAATATATCACAGATTGCTTGTTTATCTGAAGGCAATGAATTAAATTTTTCAAGTAATGTGGTTCAGCTTTCTATAAATCAACGTTTCTCTGTTCAAGTTATTAAATCAACATCATCTGATAGTTATACGGTGGGAACTAATATTCCATTTTTAGTTAAAGTTAGCAATAATGGTGATGTGGATTTTGATAGTGTAACGATTACTGATAATTTGATTTCTAATGTTCGGTTTGTTCCTAATAGTATTCAAATTGATTCGGCTGTTTTGCAAGGTGATATTAAAGATGGCATTACTTTACATAATTTACAACAAGGCGAAGAGAGAACAGTTCATTTTGAAACTGTAGCTTTAACAGCTGGAACTGGTTTACATAATACAGCTAATGCTCATATTACTTATTCTGGTGGTGAAGGTGTTGCCGATATTGAAAGTAATGATGTTACTTTTAATATAGTAGATACGCCAGTACCTAAACTTGAAATTAATAAAACTATGGGAAAAACTATCTTTAAGATAGGGGAAGTTATACCTATTACTCTTGAGGTTATAAATAGTGGAAATGTTAGTCTTAATCAAGTTATTCTTTATGACCAATATAGTCCGCATGTTTTAGAAGTTCCTAATAGTTTAAAAGTGGATGGTGTTCAAACTGCTGGTAATATTATAGAAGGTATCTTATTAGGTTCAATGAATGCTGGGACGAAAAAAACAGTTACTTTTGAAGTATCTGGTGTATCCGCACAAGCGGGCATTATTAATAAGGCAAATGCGACTTATGATTATCAAATAGATAGTACTAAGGGTGAAGGTATGGCCGATAGTAATACCATTATTTATGAAGTTGCAACTGAGGATAAAATAAACTTATTAGCTACAAAAACTAGTGATAAAAATAGTTATCAAGTAGGCGAGACGGCTACCTTTACTTTAGGGCTAACTAATTTAGGTAGTACATATATTAAAAACACTGTTGTTAGTGATGTTTTACCAGCTAATTATGAATTTATTCCTAATTCGGTGAAAGTTAATGGTACTCCGATGGCTGGTGATATTACTAAAGGTGTTTTAATTGGTGAAATTCATGTTAATAATTCAGTGACGATAACTTTTGAAGCTAAAGCTATAACGGTTGGTAATGATATTTCTAATACATTTAATACGCTTTATACAATTGGTGATACGACTAAAACTGAAACTAAGGATAGTGATGTTTTGTTAACTAACATTACTAAGGCTGAAACTCCTAATATTGTTTTTGTCAAAGAAACTGATAAAACGACTTATAATCAAGGGGAAACTATTCATTTTACTGTTACTTTAACAAATAATAGTAATATACCTGCGGGTTCTTTAAAGTTATATGATAACCTTGATAAAAGTATGACTTTTGTTCCTAATTCTGTCAAGGTGGATGGAGTTATTAGTACGGATAGTGTTGAAACTGGTGTTGATGTTGGTAGCTTACCTGCAAACTTTTCAAGAACAGTTACTTTTGAGGCTTTAGCTGTTATTCCTACTTTTGATGTTCCTAATATAGCTGTAGTAACTTATGATTATTTAATTGGAACGCAAGAATATTCTGAGCAAGTGTATAGTAATATTGTTAAATTTAATATTTTAGAGTTTACTTGTCCTACGGTAACAATAAAAAAGCAAGCTATAACTAGTGAGACTATTTTAGGAAATACTAATACTTTTTTAATAACTGTTAAAAATGAAGGACCAACGGATATTGAAAAAGCTACTTTGACTGATTTGTTAGATGATGCTTATGAATATGTAGAGTCTAGTTTAGAAATTGCCGGAAAAGCGGCACAAGGTGATATTACTAAAGGCATTGTTATCGAGCTTCCTGCTGATAAACAAGAAATTATTCGTTTTACGGCTTTGGCTAAAACTGTTAAAAAAAATATATCTAATAAAGCTACGGTTTTATATTCATGTAATAGCGAAATAATGCTGGCTGAAAGTGAACCAATATTTACTAATATTGTTGAAGATAAAAAAGCTTGTCTTAAAGTGTTTAAATCTTTTGAAAAATATTCTATTAAATTAGGTGAAATTGATACTATTACTTTAGAGGTTGTAAATGTTGGTAATGATACTGCGGAGAAAATTGGCGTGCAAGATTTAATTCCAGATGCTTATGAGTTTATTCCAGGGACACTTAAATTGGATGATGTAATTATTGATGACGATATTTTTGATGCTGTATTAATTACTAATTTAGCTCCGCAAAGTGAGAAGAAAATTACTTTTAATGTTAGAGGCCGAAAAGTCCAAAATGAAATAAAAAATATTGCTAATTATGAATATTCATATATAAGTAGCTCGGGTGATACGGTTACAGCTAAAGGATCTAGTAATGAGACAACATCGTATGTAACTGATGGAGAAATGGCACTTTTAACTGTTGAAAAGAGTCAGGAACACTTAAATTTATTAGTCGGGGAAACGACAACGGTAACTTTAACTGTTACTAATCAAGGTAATGTTGAAGTAGAAAATATTAATTTGCGTGATGTTTTTGCGCCTAACTATGCTCAAGATGGTAATGTTGTCATGGTTGATGGTAAAGCTGAAGAAGCTGATATGAATGAAGGGGTATTATTAAATCCCATGCAACCAAACACTAAAAGAGTAATAACTTTTCCTATGAAAGCTTTATCTTCGGGAAAAAATATTCAAAATTTAGGCCGAGTTAGTTATACTTATCAAGAGGGTAAAGATGTTCAAATTAGATATAGTAATCCTGTTTTATCGGATGTTACTGAAGGGGCAATTGCTGATTTAGAAATTACTAAAATGGCTCTTCCTAGTACTGTCCTTGTTGGTGAAATAGTAAACTATAGTTTTAGAATTGAAAATGTTGGTAAAGTTAAAGCCACTAATGTTTCGCTTTCTGATATTTTAGATACTAGATTAGAGATTGTTCCCAATAGTATTACAATTAATGGTGAAGCTGCATTTTTATCAAGTTTAAATGACATTGCTTTAAGTGATATTGAGCCAGAAGAATTTATTTTGGTTGAAGCACAAGCTAAAGCTTTGGCTATTGGTGAAAACATTACTAATGCGGGAGTTGTTACTTATAAATATCAGTCTAATGGTAAAGATTATACGGTGTCTAAAGAAAGTAATAAAGTTAATGTTAATATTAGAGAGGGTGTAACGCCTAAAGTTTCATTTACGCAAGAGGTAAGTAAAACAGAGTTAAAATTAAATGATGTTAATACTTTTACTTTTATTATTCATAATAATAGTAATTTTGAACTTCATGATTTTACTTTAGAAAAATATTTACCAATTAATTATTCTTTAATTAAAGATAGTTTAAAACTTATTCGCACGGTTGGGGAAACAGAAATTACTTTTCCACTTATTAGTCCAATTATTTCAGTAATTAAACCATTTGAAGAAGTAAGAATTACTTTTGATGCTTATGCTATTTTAAGTGGCAATAATATTAGTAATGTGGCTACAGCTAAATATTTATTTACTAACTTAGCTGGTAAGCAACAATTAACGGGCTTAGTAAGTACTGATTATCCGACAACTATTTTAGATGTTGATAGTCCTAATATTTTATTTACTAAAGATATTAGTTCGGTTATGCAGACGGGTGTAGAAAGTACGGTGACGATTAATGTTGAAAATTTAGGTAAAGTTACGGCATCTAGACTTCGGATTAAAGAAGTATTGCCAGATGGACTTGATTTTGTTGTTGGCAGTATTGTTGTTGATAATGTGCCATTGCCACAACATAGTATTATTGATGGTTTAGCTATTTATGAATTAACTGAAGGTCAAAAGGCTAATATTTCTTTTAAAGTTATTCCAAAAATAACTAATCAAAAAGTAACTAGTAAAAGTATTTTAACTTATTATTATACTGATACTAGTAAACAAGAAATTGAAAGAAAAATGGAAATAGATAGTGAGATTAATATAGTATCTACTTTAGAGCCAATTGTTTCTTTAGATTTATTTACTGATATGAATGAGTATTTTGTTAATGATTATGTAAATTATCGTTTAATAATTTCTTTAATTGGGGTAACTGATATGCAAGATGTTTCTATAAAAGTTCCTTTATTAGAAAATTATGAATTTGTAGAAAATAGTTTAATTGTTAATGGCAAAAATGTTGATGGTGATATTACTAAAGGTGTTAATGTTGGTAGTATTATGGCACCTAAAGATTTAGTTGTTTTGTTTAGGGCTAAAGCAATTAAAATTGGCAATAATTTAGAAAATATAGCGGAAGTTACTTATACTTATCAAATTGGTACGCAAACACCAGTTACTAAAACGATAATGAGTAATACTGTTAATCACAATATTTTACCGAAAGCACATTATGTTTATACTTATAAAAATAGTACTTTAAATGGTTTGATTGTCGGTGATAATAATACATTTACTATTGGTATTGTCAATAATAGTACTCATGAGATTACGAATATTCGTCTTTCTGATGTTTTGGATTCTTCTTATAGGCTGGGTTCTATTATGATTAATGATATTAAAACGACGCAAATGTTAAATGATATTTTTATCGATAATCTAAAGCCAGACAATAATTTAATAATTACTTTTGATGCTGAGGCAATTATGCCAAAAAGAAATATTTTAAATTATGCTGATGTTTCATATCAATATATTGATGAAGAGGGGGCAATAGTTGAAATTGATACTAAAACTAATACTATAACTACTAATATTATCAAGGAGCCTGATCAAAATATGATTGACTTAATTGAAGGTATTGCTTTAGAAGAAGGAAATATTTCTGATTTATTAACGGTTGAAGCGCATAAATTGGAAAGTGTTATTGAAACAGGAACTATTTCAGAATTATTGGATATTAATACGACAATTTTAGAAATGGTATCTTTATTGCTTACTAAGGAACAAAATTCTTTAAATAGTTTAACAACTATTGTTAATAATTTATAGAAAGGAGTAGATAAAAAGTGTATATTAAAAAAATAAATAAACTGGGAATAGATAATTTAGCTTCTAATTTAACTACTAAAGATTTTAATTTTGAAGCCTTAAATAATAATCAAATTTATGTTTTGGATAAAGATAATAGTTTAATTGCGATTAAAACTTTAAAAAATCCTTATAAAATTTTTACTTTTAATGATAATATTCAAGAATATATTATGATGAATGAAAATGGTACTTTTAATAGAGTAAATACTAATTTGGAGGAAACAAATGAATTAAAAATAAGTAAACCAAATAAGTTAAAAGTAAATGATGTTTTCTTTGATAAATTGAATAATCGCTATTTATTAGCTGATAATCAGTATGTATATTCAAATAGCATAAATGGTGATTTTTTAAAAAATGAGGTTAATATAGATGATTTTTATACTATTAGAACTACTATCTCTTGTGGCTGTCCAATTAATAAAATAGTGCCTAGTGATTTTGCTTTTACTGCGGTTGGTAGTGATGAAAATGGTAAATATATTGCTTATAATAAAAATAATTCGGCTTATTTAGCGTTAGTTTCTGAAAATGGTTCAAAAGCATCAGAATTATTTATTGGTGATAATTTAAAAGTAAATTCAATTGCGATTAATGATGGTATATTTTTAAATGTAACTAAAGGAAATGATGACTATTTATATGAAATTTCGCTATCTGATGGTGGCAGTGTTAGTCCACAAATAGAAGATATTATATCTAATTTAAATACTTTAATAGATAAAATTGGTTCTAGTGAGGCTCAAATAGGAACTTTAATTCAAACTGAAGCTGATAAGGTTAGAAAGGTTCTTAATGAAACTACTGATTTAAATTTGATTTTACAGACTAATGCTTCGGTTAGTGATGTTGTATCTGGTCTAGCAAATATTGAACTTAGTGAAAAAGATAATTTAAATTTAATTATTGAAGCTATTATGGAACTACAAAAAATAATTCGTGAAGAAAATCAATAGGAAGATTTTACTATGGACAATAAATATGTAGAAAAAATTCAATCTTCATATGACCGTTCAGTATCTAATACTAAAAGGATAGATACTTTAGAACAAAAATATGATAATATTTGCGATTTAGCAATATCTATAAAAGAAATTGCGACTGAAATGAAAGCCATGCGAACTGATTTAAATGAAATTGAAAAAAGGGTGGTTAGTATTGAAGCTACACCTATAAAAAAAATAAATTTAATTTGGAGTTATATCGTTAGTGGCATTATTGGCTCAATTATAACCTTTTTTGCTATTAAACTTGGATTAAGATAGAAGGTGGATAGATGAAAAATTTAGTTAAATTAATAGATGTTAAATCGATTGCGACGTTAACTTTGTTATTAACGTTAGAAATTTTAACGATAATAGTTTTTATGAATAATAATATGGATTTAATTCAATTAGTATTTACCTTGTTTAGTAATATTATAACAATGGTATTTACTTACTATTTTACTCGAAAGAATTCTTCTACAACTGAAATCAGTGAAGAAGAGACAACTATTACAGAGGATTAGAAAATTCTAGTCCTTTTT
>CAZZCM010000012.1:0-16880 GCA_964652445.1 uncultured Muribaculaceae bacterium
ACTAATAAGTATAGACTCTTTTTTTAATATTTTAGTTTTATTTTTTAAAATATTTTCAATTTCTAAATAATTTTTCTTTTTAATTTTAAAAGAATATGTAATTTTTTCATTAAATTGCTTATTAATAATAACATCTTTTAGCAAATAATCAATAGTTTTTAAAACTTCATAATCAAATTCAATTTCTAAATAATATCCATCTACCAATGAGGAAATATCAGCTTTATTAATAGCTTCACTAATGCTTTTACTATAGGCTCTGACTAAACCGCCAGCACCTAACTTAATGCCACCAAAATATCTAACAACTATTGCCAGAACATTTGTTAAATCATTATTTTGTAAAACATTTAAGATAGGCATTCCGGCTGTTCCTGAAGGCTCACCATCATCACTGCATTTGTGATAACTACCGACTATATAAGCGTAACAATAATGGGTTGCGTCTTTATATTTTTCTTTACATTCTTTAATTTTAAAATTAACTTCTTCTTTTGAATTAATATTGGTTAAAATAGTAATAAATCTTGATTTGTTAATAATTATTTCATTTACAACATCATTAATAATCGTTTTCATTTAGCAGTACCCTTATCTTTGATTTCAACAATATCATCAAAGCCTTTCGTTTTATCGAAGTTTTTCCCGCCAGTACAGCCAACAAAACTAGAACCTCTAACATCACAATCTTTAAAATCTAAATCGCCTAAATCTCGGCCATCAAATTTACAACCACGTAAATTTTTTCTAAAAACAGTTTGCGGATTTATCGGCATATTATTGTTAGAAAAATCTGTATATGTAACATCAACATTCAAACAGTTAAGTTCACTTAAATCAACAAATGGTAGGATTTTTTTAGCGTTCTGATTAATTTTGGCATACCTTATGTCCTTAGATATTGAATAATGTAAAAAAACTAATTGTTCTAAAAGAGAAAGTTCAATATGTCTTTTAATAAAATTATTAGGGTCTAAATTATAGTCATTGATGGCTTCTTCATATATTTCATCAATTAATTTTCTTTTTTGTTCAAAGGTTAATTCCATAAGCTCACATCCTTAATTACAATTATATAAAAGGCAAAAAGAAAAAGCAAGAATTATATTCAATCTTGGGTTAATATACTCATATCAAATTCACCAAAATGGATAAATCTAATTTAATATAATAGGTGATAAGATGGGACAATTATTAGGATTTATTTATGCTTTATTTTTAATTTTAAGTAATTTTGGCAAAACTACAAAACAAATATTACTATTACAAACAATATCTTTTTTCTTTAAAACTTTTCATTATTATTTGTTAGGTGGTATATCTGGTTTTTTAACCAGTTTAATTTCGATGGTGAGAAATATAATTTTCTATAAAATTAAAGAAAATAAACTATTAACTATATTATTCATAATAATTTATATAGTAATCGCTATTACAACCTTTAAAAACATCTATACCTTACTGCCCGCACTGGCAACTATAACATATACTTTCATTATTAACAAAAATAATTCAAAATACTTAAGATATGGTATGCTCCTAACTAGTTTAACTTGGTTAATCTACAATATTTATATAATTTCTTATAGTGGAGTCATAATTCAAGTAATAATGCTCATTTCTACTATAACTGCTATAACAAAACTTGATAAAAAAAAGTAATTAACTTATAATGTTAGGGGAGATGATAAAGTATGATTCAAGAAAAATTAAATTTAGTTCCGCATAAACCTGGCTGTTATTTAATGAAAAATGAAATTGGAACTATCATTTATGTTGGTAAAGCTAAAGACCTAAAAAATAGATTAAACTCATACTTCCATTCATCTCATACGGGAAAAACTGCTAAATTGGTTAGTGAAATAAGAGATTTTGAATACATTGTTGTTTCAAGTGAAACTGAATCATTAATTTTAGAATTAAACTTAATAAAAAAACATGACCCCAAATATAATATTTTACTTAGAGATGACAAAACTTATCCATATATCGAACTTACAAACGAAAAAGTTCCTAAATTGCAAGTAGTTAGAAACCTTCATAAGAAGAAAAACAAAACTAGACTATTTGGACCATATCCTAACTCTAATGCGGCTAGAAAAACCGTTAATTTACTAAATAGAATATACCCTTTAAGAAAATGCACGACCTATAACAAAAGACCATGCCTTTATTATCACATAAATCAGTGTCTAGGTTATTGTACTCATAAAGTTTCAGAAGCAAAAATCAAAGAAATGGAAAAAGAAATAATAAAATTTTTAAAAGGTGACCATACTTCTGTTACCAGTAAAATAAAAGAGGAAATAGAAAACTATAGTAAAAACATGCAATATGAAAAAGCCTTGGAATTAAAAGAATTATTAGATTATATCAATATAACCTTAGTAAAACAAAAGGTTGAAATAAATGATGAATTAGATAGAGACATCTTTGGATATTATGTAGATAAAAATTATTTAAGTATTTTTGTTTTCTTTATAAGAAACTCGAAAATTCAAAATCATCATCACACGATAATCCCACTAATTGATAACGAAAGCGAAGAACTAACTAGATATATTGCTAAATTTTATGAAAATAGCTTACTTCCAAAAGAAATACTAGTGCCAAGTGTTACAAATGACAAATTACTAGAAGATTACCTCAATATTAAAGTAAAAAAACCTGAAAAAGGGACAAAAAAGAAACTCATCGAAATGGCCAATGATAATGCTAAAAGAGAATTAGAAGAAAAAATAACTTTATTACTTAAAAATGAAGAAAAACAAGCTAAAGCCAATGAAGATTTAAAAAATATTCTTAATATGGAGAAACTAGAGAGAATCGAAATCTTTGACAATGCTCATCTTTTTGGAACATATAATGTTTCTGGAATGGTTGTCTTTATTGATGGAAAACCAGCTAAAAATGAATATCGTAAATACAAAATATCAATCGACAAAAATGATGATTACGGGACTATGCGTGAAGTAATTTATCGTAGATATTTTAGGGTTTTAAAAGATAATTTGCCAAGGCCTGATTTAATCATTGTCGATGGTGGAATAGGTCAAATACATGCGGCTAAAGAAATATTAGATGCTTTTAATATGGATATAAAATTAATTGGTTTAAAAAAAGATGATAAACATAACACCAGTGCTTTATTAACTGAAAATGAAGAAATTGAAATTCCTAAACGAAGTGAATTATTTCACTATTTAGAAAGGATGCAAGATGAAGTCCATAACTTTACCATTAATTATCACAAACAAATAAGAAGTAAGGGGGCTTACGCTAGTGTTTTAGATACAATCCCTAATATCGGTGAAAAACGTAAAAAAGAATTATTAAAAAAATATAAGTCATTAACTAATATAAAAAATCAAACACCAGAAGAGTTACAAACAATTTTGCCAAAAAAAGTGGCTGTTGAGCTATTAAAAAATTTAAAAGAATTATAAGAAAAAATTATGTAAGTATCAACATATATTTACATTTTTTCTATATTTTGTTACACTTATAGAGTAGTAGAGGAGTACAAGCATGAAAAAGAAAGCAGTATTTGTAGCGTTAATAATTATAGTTATCATGGCCGTTATTTTTGGATTATTTGCTTTTGCTATTAGTTTTAAAGAGGATAAGCAATTAACGCAAAAAGCTATGAATAAAGTAATAACAAGTTATGAAAATTTTATTAAAAGTGTAGAACAATATGCTAAAGAAAGGGATACTTTATATCAAAAATTAGAAAACACTTATCTTGAAGATTTTTCAAAAAGTATAAATGAATGGAATACCTTAATCAATAATTATCAAAAAAATATTCAAAACATTGAAAAAAATAGTAAAACTTTAAAAAAGTATTGTAATATCAAATATGCCGACCCAAATATTAATAGTAAATGCACAATCTTTAAATCAACATACGAAGCGGCCAACAATTACTATATTTCCGATATTAAAAGTTACAATGAAACTGTAAAAGAATATAATCAGTGGGCTGAAAATAACAACAAGGAAAAACTAAATGAAGGAAAACTATACACCTACAAGGATTATATCGACTATGATGGCGATAAAGATTATTTTGGAAAAGAGGAAAATAATGGCTAAAAAACATTTATCTAAAAAAATAAAAATTTTAATTACTTTTCTAGCCTTAATAGTGATTAGTTTAATAATTTTTCTTTTTCTATTATATGGGCCTTATAAAAACTTCAGAAATTGGCTTATAACAACGGCTATGACAACTATGAATCATCAATACTTAGCTACGATGTTCTATGATGAAAAAACTATTGATGATGTGTTAAAACAAAATTATGTAAAAGAAAGTGGCGAAAGCACCGATACAACCCAAATAATATTCAATAGTTATACAAGTACTACGATGTTTCTAAATAAATATGAAAAAGAAATATTAACCAAAGAAAAAGGTAATGATTTATATAAAAAAATTGACATAACTGGTGATGGATTAAGAGGTTATTTAGTGGCTATATATGACCCGAGTAAAGTAAAAATTGCAACATCAGCTTATATGGGGACAGAAGGTCAAATGTTAACAACAATAGCTAAAAATAATAAGGCTGTCGTGGCTATGAACGCTAGCGGTTTTATTGATCCAAACTATAATAGTAATGGGGGCATTCCACATGGGGCGGTAATTCAAAATGGCAAAGTATTAAGTAACCAAACAAGAACTGGAATAAGCGGTGGAATAATTGGTTTTAATAAAGAAAATAAACTAATATTAAGTAAAATAAGTACTGAAGAAGCTATTAATCAAGGAATTAGGGATGCGGTTGATTTTGGACCTTTCCTTATTGTTAATGGAAAACCATCATTTATAAAAGGAAATGGTGGTTGGGGCACTGCTCCAAGGAGCGCTATTGGACAAAGGAAAGATGGGATTGTTCTATTTCTAGTTATGGATGGTAGAGACTATGCTCATGGTATATCAGGAGCTGACATGGTTGATTTAACTGAAATACTTTTAAATTATGGAGCTTATAATGCTGCTAATTTAGATGGTGGGACATCAAGTGGACTAGTAATAAATAATGAGCTTATTAATAAACCAGTCAATGGTAATGGCCAACAGCAAACTAGAGCTATTCCTAATGCTTGGATAGTAACTGAATAACTAAAAATATTGGACATATATTTACAATAAGAAAAACATTTTATATGTTTTTTTGTTTACTATATTGCCGGTTTTATTTATAATATATATTGTAGGAGGGGAACATTTATGGCAAAAAGAAGAAAAAAAAGTAAAAAGAAAATCATATTCATTTTATTAATACTCATATTATTAATTGGCGGAGGAGTTTATTACGTTTTAAATAATAAAGATGTAAAAGAAAAAGTCGAGGAAAAAATTGTTAAAAAGTTAAAAATAGTTGATGAAAACTCAAAAACAAGACCAATTGCAGTTATGATTAATAATAACCATCAAGCATGGCCACATGCTGGACTTGATGATGCATATATTACTTATGAGATAATAGCCGAAGGTGGGATAACTAGACTTATGGCTATCTTTAAAGATCAAGATACGGCTAAAATAGGTTCGGTTCGTTCGGCTAGACCTTATTATTTAGATTATGCTTTAGAAAATGACGCTATCTACGTTCATTATGGTTGGAGTGAGGATGCTAAATCAGATATTCAATCATTAGGAGTAGATAATATCAATGGTTTAACAGCATCAAGTGTATTTTGGCGCGATACATCATTAAATAAAGCAACGGAACATACAGCCTTTACTAGTATGGAAAAAATTAAAGAATATGCTGATAATCAAGGCTATACGCGTGATACAAATAAAGATTTATTACTAAACTATAGTGTGGACGAAATTAACTTAAACAAAAAAGAAGATGCCCAAAAAGCTGATTCAGTATATATAAAATATTCTTATTATACAGATACTAGTTACGAATATGATGCTGAAAACAAAGTTTACAAAAGAAGTATGTCCGGCACGCCACATAAAGATGCCATTACTGGCGAACAATATACGGTTAAAAACATCATTATAACTCCGATTGAAAATTATTCATATGATTCTTACGGTAGACAAAAATTAAATAATATCGGAGAAGGTGAGGGTTATTTCATTACCAATGGTTATGCTGTACCAATAACTTGGGAAAAAGATAGCCGTTCAGCCCAAACAATTTATCGTTACAAAAATGGTAAAGAAATAAAAGTTAATGATGGAAACACTTATATTCAAATTCAACCAAAGGGTGAAACCCTTACAATTGAAGGTGAAGAAGAAGACACAAATAGTGAAGAATAATAATTTGTAATTTCTAAAAAATTATGATATAATGGCAAAGTACTTGAGGTGAATTAATAATGAATGTTCAAAAACAAGACTTAGAATTTATGAGAATTGTTAATAACATATTAAATAATGAAGAATTTCAAAAAATAAAAACAATCAAACATCATGGAATTAGTAGATTTGATCATTCCATGAGTGTTGCTTATTATTCATACAAAGTGGCAAAAGCATTGCATTTAGATTATGTAGAGACTGCTAGAGGAGGTCTCTTGCATGACTTTTTTATCAGCCCAGAGGATAGGACCAGTAAAGATAGATTTATTTCTACTTTTGTTCATCCCAAAGAAGCTTTAGAAACAGCTAAATCGCAATTTGAACTAACAAAAAAAGAAGAAGACATGATTCGTAGTCATATGTTCCCAATCAATCCATCAGTACCAAAGTATGCTGAATCTTGGATTGTAAGTAGCGTTGACAAAGTAGTCGCTGTAAATGAATTATCGTTAAAATTTAAATTTAAAATTAAATATGCATATAGTTTGTTAATGCTATTTATGTTTAACTTTATTAGATAGGAGAATATAACATGGAAAGAACTTATATAATGACCAAGCCAGATGCTTATCAAAGAGGATTGATTGGTGAAGTAATTACTAGAATTGAAAATAAAGGTTATAAAATAACTGATATGAAAATGATGAAATTAGATGAAACAATATTAAAAGAGCATTATGCGCATCTAGCTGATAAACCTTTTTTCCCAGAAATAGTAGAATATATGACATCTGGACCAGTAGTTGGCATGATTGTTGAAGGTGACGATGTTGTTACTGGCATGCGTAATATCATGGGACCAACTGATGGCCTAGAAGCTCCAGCTGGCACTATTAGAGGCGATTATGCGAATAATAAATCTGAAAATTTAGTTCATGGTTCTGATTCAAAAGAAAATGCTGAAATAGAAATAAAAAGATTTTTTGGTTAAAAAAATCAGGGAATTTCAAATCCTGATTTTTTTCTTAGAAATTATTGCTATTACCACCAAATGCACGAGCACCGATAATAATTACTAATAAAATGAATAGTACTAGGATAATAGCAGCGCCATATCCAGTGCCATAGCCACCGCCTTGACCGCCGTAGTATGGGTTACCACATCCATAGCCTTGATATCCGCCGTAGTAATACATAAAGGGCCTCCTTTCTATTACTAATATATTGTACGTTATTTGTCGCATTACGACTATTAAAAATACCTATTTTTAAATTTTATATTTTTTCCCATTTAAAAACCAACAATAATGTGTTATCATATTATATGATAGGAGATAAAATATGAGCCAGTCTATTCGTAAAATTTTAAAAGATTTAGATAAACCGCTACTTATTGTTACCATAGTGGGTTTTATTTTTGGCTTATTAACTATTGTTACAGCCTCAAGTAGAGCAGCGGTTGTTAACTATGATGTCTCAATCTATTATTATTTTTTCAGACAATTAATATATATAATTGTTGGGACGATAATTGCTTTAATAATTTTAAAAACCGATACTAAAAAATATAAATCTATTGTCCCATTATTATTTATTATTTTAATAATTTTAAATATTATGGCTTGGAAATCAGCTAGTTTAAGTGGTTCAAATAACTGGATTGATTTAAAATTCATGAAATTACAGCCAAGTGAACCATCAAAAATAGTAATCATTGCTTTTCTTGCTATTCTCTTTGAAAAGTATTACCGCAAACTTAGGACAACTGGTGTCTCACATTATGACACGATTGCCAAAATATTAATAATTGCTTTAATAATTCCTACTATTGTTTTTTTACAAAAAGACTTAGGAACTTTGCTTATCATATTATTCATAATTGGTATGATGTTTTTAGCAGGTCCCATCCTCAATATTGAAAAACTAAAATATGGCTTTCTTTTAATTGTGGTTGGTTTATTAGGTTTCTTCATTTATAGTAACACTCAAGAAAATGTCTTAAACGACGCTAGAAAAGCCAGATTTGCTTCGTGGTTAGACCCTTGTGGGCAATATGAAACGGGTGGCTACCAAGTATGTAATAGTTATATTGCTATTAACGATGGTGGTTTAATGGGACTTGGAATTGGTAAAAGTAAACAAAAATATTCATATATTCCAGAGCCACATACTGATTCTGCTTTTGCCATTATCGCTGAAGAATATGGAGTATATAGATGTGTCTTGATTTTTATAGGCTACGCTTTAATTTTATGGCGAATCTTATTAATATCTTCTAGAGCTTCATCATTAAGAGGCCGATATATGTGTTTGGGCATTGCTTGTTTCATATTTGCTCATATATTTGTCAATCTTGGTGGTTTATTTGGACTTATTCCTTTAACAGGAGTCCCATTGCCATTCTTTAGTTATGGTGGAAGCTTTGTTATTTCACTAATTGCGGGTCTTGCGATTGTCCAAAGAGTTAATATTGAAACGAAAAACAAAAAAATAAAAGTATAAACTGCAAAAAAATGCAGTTTTTTTTCGTAAAAAAAAGGAAATCGGTATATAAATATCGTAGGATATATACAGAAGGGGTCAGAAAGGAGTTAAAAATGGAAATAAAAGAATTAATTCAAAAATACAAACCAATAATTATTTTAAGTATAATCATTGTTATTTTAACCTCATTAAATCTTTATATGTTGTGGTTATTAAACAAAGATGAAGTCAAAGAAGAGGCACAAATAGTGGAAACTAAAGAAACAGAAGAAACCAAAAGTAAATTAGTAAAAGTAGACATTAAAGGTGAAATAGTTCATCCTGGCCTTTATGAGGTTACTGAAGAAAGTAGAGTAATGGATATTATTGACAAAGCTGGTGGTTTAACTGAAAACGCTGATACTTCTGTTATTAATTTAAGTAAAAAAGTAAAAGATGAAATGGTTATTCTTGTATATTCAAAAGCTGAAGTTGAAAAACTAAAAGAAAAAGCCGAAACAACTATCACTTGTCCTGAAGTAAATGATGCTTGCATTACTGATGAAGCCACCACTCCATTAATTGAAGAAGATCAAACAAATAGCCAAACAACAAATGGTAAAATTTCAATTAATAAAGCTACTATTGAAGAATTACAAACTTTAAATGGTATTGGTGAAGCTAAAGCTAAAGCTATAATTGAATACCGATTAAAAGAAGGTGAATTTAAAACCATTGAAGATATCACCAAAGTAGACGGTATAGGAGAAGCATTATTTGAAAAAATCAAAGACAACATCACTACTTAAGATTATAAGTATTATTATTTTCGTAGTAGCTATCACAAATACTTGTTTAACTTATAGTACGCTTCCTGAAAGCAAATATAAAGAAAATGAAACCATAATAACTGGCACTATAACTAACTGTGTCAAAACTGAATATAACTATCAAATAACTTTAAAAGGAAAAGAAAATATACTTGTTACCTATAATAAAGACTTTACCTGCAAATTAGGTATAAAAATAAAAGCTGAAGGAGAAATATCAAAACCAAGTAAAAATACGATTTTTAATCTTTTTAATTATCAAAATTATTTATTAAGTAAAAAAATAAATTATACTTTTTTAGCCAATACTATTAAAATAATTGATGGGAAGTCAAACACCTTATATCAAGTAAAAAACTATCTTCAAACAAAAATAAATACTTACCAAAGTAAAGATTATTTAAACACCTTTATTTTAGGCAATACCAAAACAATAGAAGAAGACGCTATGGAAAGTTACCGTAATAATGGTATTAGTCATTTATTAGCTATTTCTGGTATGCATATAACCTTATTATCAGCTATAATTTTATTTATCTTAAATAAAATAAATTCAAGAAAAACGATAAATTATCTATTGGTTATAAGCTTCTTAATTTTTTATATGTTTCTAACCAACTTTACGCCTTCAGTTGTTAGAGCAACTTTAATGTTTATCATTTTAACTATTAAAAAAGCTTTAAAATTAAAAATAAATACGATATATCTTTTATTTCTTGTTTGTGGTTTATATTTATTATACAATCCTTACATGATTTATAATATTGGCTTCCTTTTTTCTTTTATAATTACTTTTTATTTAATTGTTTTTAGTAAACTAATTCAAAAGCAAAAAACATATCTAAGAAAAATATTAACAATATCATTAATGGCTTTTCTTGGAAGTATGCCTATCCAAATAATTAACTTTCATGAAATAAACTTACTTTCACCATTAATAAATCTTATATTTGTTCCTTTAGTTTCTTTTATCCTTTATCCGCTATCATTATTAACTTTAATTATAAAACCTTTAGACTATATTTTATATGTGCTTACAACTTTTACTGAAAATTTTTCAATCATATTAACAAATATCAGTATCAATATAATCTTAAAACATATAAATTTAATTGTTATAATCTTTTATTATTTAATAATTACATTCACTTTATATAAGCTTCAAAAAGGAAGAAAAAAATATCTTGTTTTTCTTATAATAATTATCATAATTCATTCAAATATCAATTATTTTGAAAAAGATGCCAGCATAACCATGATAGATGTAGGGCAAGGCGATAGCTTATTAATAAAACTAGACCATAATAAGGGTAATATTTTAATTGATACTGGTGGATGGCCATCATACAATAAGCAAAAGACTTATGATTTAGCTAAAAATAAGATAATTCCTTATTTAAAATCTGAAGGAGTTAAAAAGTTAGATTACTTAATTTTAACTCATGGCGATTATGATCACATGGGTGAAGCTATTAATTTAATAAATAATTTTAAAATAAATAAAGTTATCTTTAATAATGATGAATTTAATGAGTTAGAAACTAAATTAATTAAAATTTTAAAAAAGAAAAAGATAAAATATTATAATAATTTAGATGTATTAAACATAGATAAATATAAATTACAATTTCTAAATACAAAGATTTATGACAATGAAAATGATAATTCTAATGTCATTTACTTTAATTATAATAATTATAAATTTCTGTTCATGGGAGATGCTGGAAAAGAAAAGGAAGAAGACTTATTAAAAAAATATAATCTTTCAAATATAGATTTTTTAAAAGTTGGGCATCATGGATCTGATACTTCTTCAAGCAAAAAATTTATAAATAAGATAAATCCTAAATACTCTTTAATATCGGTAGGAAAAAATAATAATTATGGTCATCCGAAGAAAGAAGTATTAAAAATTTTATCTAAAACAAAAATATATAGAACTGATATAGATGGTTCGATAAAAATAAAATTAAATACAAAAGCATATACTATTAAAACGTGTAATGAAAAAAGTAGTTAAATATCTTCTAGTGAAAATGATGATGGTTTAATTATTTATACAAAAAAACGCAACCTGAATATATTATTAATGGGAGATGAAAAAATATCCTGATTTATTTAAAAAAAGTGGATATACTAATAATAGGCCATTATGGTTAAAACAGCTGTACATCTTCCAATGTTTATCTAAATAGGCCTAAATAAGCAAAATTTCCGCAGAAAAATAATTTGTATGGTCACCCCCATAAAAAATAGTAAAATTTTAATTACCCAAAAAGATGACATAGGCTAAACTAATGTCATCATTCTATAGTCCGCTAAAGCTTTTAGCGTTTATATAGATTTGTCCCCTTTATAGGGGACTTTTTATTAGGGGGTTGCATTTAATCAAAAAAGGTGTTATAATCTATTTGTCGACAAAATTTGCAAAAAGGTAAGTTTAGACCTCGTACTAAATCTACCCCAAAAAACATTTGAGTTTTGTACTTAAATGTTTTTATTTGATATTAAAATTCAAACATTATAAGTATTAATTCCGTATTTTTCGTGAGCTTTATCAAAAAATAAATCATTTATTGGTGGATAATAAGTTAAAATACCAAAAATAATATAAACTAAAATAATTCCAAGGACACTAACAATATTTAAATTCTTGAAAGATTTAGCTTTTAAAATAAAATAGCTTATTATTTCTGTTATGGCAATTGCTATAAATAAAACTACTAAATTTAAAGGCATATTTTCACCAATTACATAATAGAAAGGTAAATAAATAATCAAAAAAATGGGAATACTAGCTATGGCTGAAACAAATAAGCTAATTAGAAAATTGTCTCTTTTTTGATGAAAAAATTTAAGGATAAAATATTCAATTATTCCATACATAATAATTGACGTAAATAACATTTTCATATGTTCAAATATACTTTCGTTAACGGGAAAGAAAATACTGAATAAGGTATTAGGGAAAAAATCATACATAAAATGGTTCAAAAAACAAAGTAAAAAAATTAAAATGACGGAAATACCTTTAATCCACTTCAAAGCCATAAAAAACACCTCTTTTTTATCATTATTATATGAAAATTTGCTAAAAATATGATTTTTTTTGTCAAAAAAAAAGGAAATTGGGGTATAAATATCGTATATTATATATAGGGGAGTATGATGCCTAGTGAATTTTTTAAGCCAAGATGAAATAAAAAAAATTAGGGATAGTGTTGACATTGTTGATGTAATTTCTAATTATGTTCCACTCACACCAAGAGGGAGAAATTATTTTGGTGTATGTCCATTTCATGATGATAACAATCCAAGTATGAGTGTTAATCGTGAAAAAAAAATATATAAGTGCTTCTCTTGTGGGGCGACGGGAACTGTATTTAAATTTATCATGGATTATGAAAATATTTCTTTCTTAGAAGCTGTAAAAAAAGTAGCTGATGAGGCTGGCATAAATGTCAATGTCGGAAATATTCCAAAAGGGAAAAAACATACAAATCTTCATGATATATATGATTTAAGTTTAAAATTTTATATTAATAATTTAAATACTGCTAATGGTAAAGAAGCTAAAAAATATTTAGCTAATAGAGGTATAACTGAAGAAATAATCAAAGAATTTCAAATTGGACTAGCCTTAAATGGTAAAGATGCATTAGCTAAAATCTTACTTAAAAAATTTGATGAAAAAGACATTATGAACAGTGGACTTGTAAATAAAAATACTTATGGATATTTAGATTTATTTTACGATCGTATTATGTTTCCGCTTTATGATTTAAATGGCAATATTGTTGCTTATAGTGGAAGGATATACAATAGAGAAGATAATTCCAAATACTTCAATACCAGAGAAACGGAAATTTTTAAAAAGGGTGAACTTCTTTATAACTACCATCGTGCCAAGGATATTGCTAGACAAAAAAATCAAGTAATTGTTATGGAAGGTTTTATGGATGTCATTAGAGCTTATACGATAAATGTCAGAAATGTTATTGCTACTATGGGAACAGCTGTAACAAAACAGCAAGCCTCTCTAATCAAAAAAATGGCTAAAGAAGTAATTTTGTGTTTTGATGGTGATGAAGCTGGAGCTAAAGCGACAATGGCTTGTGCGGATGAACTTCTTAAAATAGGTGTTACTCCAAAAGTAATTAGATTAGAAGATAATATGGACCCTGACGAATATATAACCAAATATGGTCATGATTTTGAAAGAAAAATTCAAAATCCTATGAGTGTCATGGATTTCAAACTAAATTATTTAAAACATGGTAAAAATCTTTTAAACACAGCTGATGAAGCTAAGTACATAAATGAGGCCATCAAAGAAATACAAAAAATAAATGATGATATTTTACAAGAACTAACTATCAAAAAAATACTAAAAGAAACAGGGATTGATGAAAGCATAATCCGAAGTAAAATATCCCCCCAAACCCCTATTCAAAAACCAAAAATTAAAGAAAAACCAAAAACTAAGCTTAATAAATATGAATTGGCTCAAAGAAATCTTATATATTATATGTTAAGAAGCCCAGAGGTTATAAAAATGTACACTAATAAAGTAACGTATATGCCTGACAAGGATTATCGAATGCTTGCCAGAGAAATAAAAATCTTTTATAATAATGAAGGCTACATCAAGGAATCTGACTTAATTGACTATGTCGAATGTGATGAGGAAGTATTAAATGTTTTAAAAAAAGTTGAGGAAGCTAATTTGAATGAAAATTATACTTTGCAAGAAATAGAAGACTATATAAGGGTCATAAAAGATTATAATGTAAAAAATGAAATAAATAGACTAACAAATAAAATGAAAGAGGAAGTAGATCCACTAAAAAAAGCTGACATCGCTCAAAAAATAATAAATTTAAAAAAGGAGAGTAATAATGTTTAATGAAATAAAAACTTTTGATGAAAGAAAAAAAGAATTAATCAAAATAGGAAAGAAAAAGGGACAAATAACTTATGAAGAACTAGCTGATAAATTAAAAGGACTAGAACTAGATGCTGATTCATTGGATGATTTATATAATGCTTTAAATGAAAACGGGATTACTATTGTTTCGGAAAATCCCAATGATGATGACGATTCAACACCAAGTGATGCTGAAACGCTTACTAAAGATTTAACTATTAATGACCCTGTTAGAATGTATTTGAAAGAAATTGGACAAATTAAATTACTGACAGTTGAAGAAGAGTCTGAACTAGCTGATCGAATTTTAGAAGGTGATGAAACGGCTAAGGCTACTTTAGCTGAAGCTAATCTTCGTTTAGTAGTTAGTATTGCTAAAAGATATGTTGGTAGGGGTATGCTTTTCTTAGACTTAATTCAAGAAGGAAATATTGGGTTAATGAAAGCTGTCGAAAAATTTGATGTCAGCAAGGGTTATAAGTTTTCAACTTATGCTACTTGGTGGATTAGACAAGCTATAACTAGAGCTATTGCTGATCAAGCTAGAACTATTCGTGTTCCAGTACATATGGTTGAAACAATTAACAAATTAGCTAGAGTTGAAAGACAATTAACTTTGGAATTAAATAGGGAACCAACTGAAGAAGAACTATCTAAAAAAATGGGAACATCAGTTGAAAAAATAAGAGATATTTACAAAATAAGCCAAGAACCTGTTAGCTTAGAAACTCCAATTGGTGAAGAGGATGATTCACATTTAGGCGATTTCATTCCTGATGAAACTAATATGAGTCCAGAAGACTTTGCGATTAATGAACTTTTAAAAGATGAAATATCTGAAGTTTTACTAACATTAACGGAAAGAGAAGAAAAAGTAATAAGGTTACGTTTTGGATTAGAAGATGGTAGACCAAGAACTCTAGAAGAGGTGGGACAATTATTTGGTGTAACCAGAGAACGTATTAGACAAATTGAGGCTAAAGCTTTAAGAAAATTACGTCATCCATCACGTAGTCGTAAATTAAAGGATTATCTAGGTGACTAAATTATCCAAAAGATTAAAGGCTATTTGTGATTTTGTACCTAATAATTCAAAAATAATTGATGTTGGAGCTGATCATGCTTTAGTAGACATCTATTTAACAAAAGAAAAAGGATGTATTTGTTTAGCTACTGATATATCTGAAAAATGTATCGAAAAAGCCAAAAAGAACATAAAAAAAGCTAATTTGAATATAAAAACTATAGTAACTAATGGTCTTAATGGAATTACTTTAAATGATGAAATAATTTTAATTGCTGGTATGGGTACTCATAACATTTTAAAAATTTTAGATACAAATATTACTAATGATTTAATTATAAGTTCTCATAATGATATTCCACTTTTAAGAAATAATCTTCAAAAAAAGGGCTATTATATTCAAAATGAAAAAGTTGTTTATGATAAACATTATTATATAATAACTTACTATAAATATGGTCGTGGTAAAAAACAAGACAACTATATAACGGATTTTATTAAAGATAAAAATTATTTAAATTATCTTTTAAATGGATATAAAATAAAATATAAAAATGAAAAAAGAATAATTCAAAAATTAAAATATCTTAATATATTAATCAAAATAAAGAGAAAGATTAAATAATCTTTCCTTTTATTTTGCTAATATTTTTTTATTATCAGTTTTACCTAAGAAATAATCTATTGATATATTATAAAATTTGGCAAGCAAATATAGTTTAGATAAAGGAATTACTGAATTTCCTTTTTCGTAATTCCAATAAGTAGATTGACAGTCACCAATTGCCTCAGCTACAATTTCTTGCGATAATTTCATCGACTTTCGAATATTACGTAATCTTTCTTTTAAAAGGTCAAAATTAACATTACCTTCATAATACATTTTAACATCAGATAATCCGCAAAGATAATCGAAACTAACACGAAAGTAATTAACATAGGAATTTAATTTATCTAAAGGAAAATTAGATCTTCCTTTTGCATAATCGTAAAAATTATCAGGGCTAATTCCAATAATTTTTGATATTTCTTTAATTGTTAAATCATGGTCTTCTCTTATATCGTTAATCCTTTTAAATTTTATTAGCATATAGCAACCACCCAATTTAATTGTAAATTTAAATACAACGGCACTTGACAAAATCGGAGCTATTGGATAAAATGGTAATTGAAAAATAATACAAACAGAGTAATTGTTGTCAAGTGAATAAAAACATATTAGATAATTATAACAATAATTATCATGGAGGTAGTATATGAGAGAGAGAAGAAAGAAAAGATTAATAATAATATTTTTGTTATTGGGAATATTATGTTTAATGAGTATTGGATATGCAGCTTTCCAAACTAATTTAAATA
>CAZZCM010000013.1:0-16018 GCA_964652445.1 uncultured Muribaculaceae bacterium
TCATTTCCTTATTGATTATACATATTAATACTATGTTTGTCAAGCGAAAATTTGCAAAAATACGCTGTTAAATTATAAAAATGTCAGTATATATTAACTTTAGAAAATGTCTGTACATGTTATAATTAATAAGATGATATTAGAATGGAAAGATTAAACTTGAAAGAAAAAAGTATCTAAATTGATACTTTATTTTCTAGGAATACTGTTGTAAATTTTCTGAAGTAAAGCTGAAGAACGTTTCAATTTATCCTCTAAATCTTTAACTTGCTGGCTCAACATAGTGTTTTCGTTTTCTAATCTATTATTTTCTTTACGTGCATCTTTTAAAGATTTAACACTTTCTAAATTATTTTTTCTAAGTGAGTAAGCTTCTTCCCTAAGCGACTGTATTTGCTTTTTCTGCTCGCTAACCAAGTCTTTATTATTTTTAAGTTCTTGTTTAACATTATCTAAATCAATTTGAATACTATTATAGTCATCAACAAAGCCATTAACAGCCTCACTAATATCTTCAATAGACATATCACTAGAATAATCAAGTTCTTCGTGAGGTTCCTCAGTTTTCTCATTTTCAGAATTTTCTTCTTTTGACATTTCAATATTTGAAACGTCATCCAAATCTTTATTTATATTTGATTGTTGATCTGCTACCTCATTATTATCATCAGTAATATTAAATCCTTCCATCGAATTAGATAAATGCTCAATTTCATCCAATAAACTTTCAGCATCATTAGAAGATAAATTCACCATTGCATCGACAAAATCATCTTCTTCCTTCTTCTTTTTATGAATAATAGATTTCTTAGCATTAGGCTTTTCGACTGATTTTCCCTTTTTATCATCAGCTAAATAATCAGCATAAATATTAAGTTCAGTGATTTTGCTCATCACATCTTCAATGCCAACACTATAAGTATTCATTAAATTACGGATGTTTTTATCCTTTGAATATGTATCAAAAAATTCATCATCGTCGGGTATTAATACATTAGCTCGGAAAATTTGTTTTTCCTCTTTGCCATTTTCACCATCACTAAAAATTCCCTCCATACTATCAATAACAGTTTCGACAAACTCTTCCTTTTCTTTGATAGCATCTTCTGGAGCTTCCATTTTAAAAGCATCAAATAGATTTTCATTTTCACTTCTAACCTTTTGAGCTAATTCCTTAATCTCTAAAAATTTCTCTCTTTCCAACATATTCCCACCTCTTTTTATTCTTTTTTATTTTATTTAAGCTCTAGAATCATATTTTCCATCTTTAGTTGAAACCACAACAGTTTCACCTTCATTAATAAATAATGGTACTTTAATCGTTAGTCCATTTTCTAATACAGCTTCCTTAGTTGCATTAGTAGCAGTATTGCCCTTTACTGCTGGCTCAGTAGTCTCAACTACATATTCAATTTTATCTGGTAAAGAAATCCCTAAAACCTCTTCGCCGTAAAATGAAATGTCAACACTAATGCCTTCTTTTAAATATTTATAATCATCACCTAAGTTATCCTTGTCAAGTTCGATTTGCTCATATGTTTCCATATTCATAAAATTATATTTGCTTCCGTTTTCATACAAAAATTGCATTGAAGTCTTTTGAATATTAGCTTTTTCCAATTTAATATTTGTATTAAAAGTACGTTCAACTGTAGAACCGGTTCTTAAATTCTTAAGTTTAATTCTTACAAAAGCAGGACCTTTACCAGGCTTTACATGCATAAACTCAACTATTTGACAAATGTTCCCGTCGACAATTACAGTCATTCCATTTTTAATATCGTTTATATTAATCATAAAACCCTCCCATTATTTTTTCTCTTTGTGTACAGTATGTTTATTACATTTATTACAATGTTTCTTTTTTTCTAAACGTTCTGGAGTATTTCTTTTATTTTTTTGTTCACGATAATTTTCTTCTTTACAAACACTACAAGAAAGTGTGATATTTTCTCTTGCTTCTCCTTTTTTTGCCATAATATCCCTCCTTTTTTTACATGTCTATTTACATTATAACAAATTATTTGTAAATTTCAAAGTATTTTTTTGAAATTGACTGTGCAATTCGCTTATTAATATTTGATTGGTAAGTAGTTCGCCCATCATTTCTCGAAACATCAGGAGAAATAATTGTAAAGGTTACCTTTGGATTATCATAAGGGGCATATGCTACAAAAGTCGTTGTAATCGTTTCTTTGTCTACCACCCCATCGTCATCAGTATCAATAAAACTTTGACTTGTACCAGTTTTACCAGCTGGTTTATAAACCATATCAATATAGCCCACTCCAGTTCCATATTTTAACACTGCCTCAAAGCCTTGATGAACTCTATCCATATACTCTGATTTAGTTTCAACCTTATTTAATTCTTTTGGACTAACCTCATCCTTAATTTTACCATCATCATATAATCCCTTATATAAATATGGTTGCATTCTTGTTCCACCGTTTGCAATCGTTCCAATATATTGAGATAATTGTATAGGCGTATAAGTATCATATTGACCAATTGAAAAGTCAAGTAAAAATCCTGCTCCCGTTTTAGTACCTTGATAGCCTAAACTTTCAACTGGTAAATCAATACCCGTCTTAACTCCTAAACCAAATTGTTTAAATGTATTACGATAAGTATCAAAGGCACTCTTATCAACTGTTAACGGCTGGTTATAACTATACTTGCCATTCCCTACTTTTATGGCTGTATAAAACTGATAGGTATTAGAAGAATAAGCTAAAGCGTTGATATCATTTAATCTGCCAAGTTGTTTCCACGAACATTTTTCAGGTGTTGCGGCTATTTTTACACATGTATCTTGACGATATTCGCCAATTTTCAAAGCACCAGTATTATAACCGACAATTTGACTGGCTCCTTTAACTGCTGAACCCATAACCACTGGCGAAGTTAAGATTCCAGGTGTATAATCGTAGACTTTCAACTCACCATTTTCTTCCTTGACTTGCTTGCCAGCCATAGCCAAAATTTCACCCGTATTTGGATCAGTTATAATCACAAAAGAACGATTGTAAAACTCCGTATTGGCTTCTTTTTTAGTTTTTGTAACTTCTTCTACTAAAATATCCTCTACTGCTTTTTGCAAATCAATATCAATCGATAAAACAATATCATTACCACGTGACCCTTCTTCTATTAATTTATATGAGCCATCACTAGTAACTTGATATTTGTTTTTCTTTCCTTTAAGAATATCCTCATATTGGTATTCCAAATAACTAATTCCTACACGATCATTTAGACTATAACCCTTTTCCAAATAATCTTCCTTAAGTTCAGCGGGAATCCCTGACTTACTAGAAGATACCGTTCCAAGCATTGTTTTAAAAACATCGCCATAAGGATATACTCGTTCCCAATCAAGTTTCGTATTAACGCCTTTCAAGGTACTGATATTTTCCCCAACTAAAGCGTACTCATTATCCGTAACGTCTACACTTTTAATATCCTTTTCCTCATATGAATATCCAGTATTCATAAGTGTATAAATATAAGCGGCTTTTTTATCCCTTTCGTTATAAATAGATAAGTCCTCATCGGTAATTCTTTCAATCTTTAAATCTTCGATTTCATCTGTCGTTAACTTTCTTTTTTCTAAAAGTTCCCACTCCTCATCGGTTATTTTTTCCTTTCCCTTATCCTTGTTATTTTTAAGCCAAAACATCTTAAAATTGTAATCAGATAATTTAGAATAATCAAGCGAAATCATATCTGCTAGTTTATAAGCCACTTCCATTTCATCTTTAACTGTCACATTAGAAGGTTTTTGATAATAAATAACTTTATTTGCTTTATTGTCAACAATTAACTTTCCATTTCTATCATATATCCGTCCCCTAGGTGCGCTTGGACCATCAACAACTTTTTGTGTAAGTGTTGTAATTTCTTCCTTATAATAATCATTTTTAACAACTTGGACAACAAATAAACCACCAATCAAAACAACAATTGCCAAAACAATAATTGTGGTTAGAATATTATAACGCTTCTCTATTTCTCTTTTAATATCTTTGTTTACTTTATAACCAGAGGAATAATGTAAAGGCTTTTTTCTTTTAAACAATGGGCCTTTAACTAATGACTTAATCTTCTCTTCTTTTTTCTTTCTTCTTTTCATTTTGCACCTCTTTTAATAACAAATTTATCCAAATTACATATGTTTATATTAAGGGGGTAATTATGAATAGTTTAATCGGACAGTATGTAAATAAACTTACCATAAATAATATAAATGATTTTGCCGCAAAAAACAATATAAACTTAAATAAAAAAGAATTAAATATTCTTTTAGATACTACCAAAAAATACTATAATCAAATATTAAACGGTGATGATGTGGCCGCACAAGAATATTTAAAAAAACATTTAACTAACGAAAATTATGAAAAAGTAACCCAATTATATAATGAATACAAAGAAAAATATCAAGGTTACTTATAATAATTTCTAATATTAGCAAGCAAATTTTCATCAAATTTTTTGTTTCTAATCATTTCAATTTCTTGTTTATATGGTGGATAAGTTCTGTCTTTTCCACCGTCCATAGACACATAAGGGGTTTCCAATATTTTGGGAACTTCTTTTAATTTGTCGTGATAAATCACCTTAAGCAAATTTTCAAAACCAATTTGCCCAAATCCAATGTTCTCATGACGATCTTTATGAGAACCTAAAATATTCTTACTGTCATTAACATGAACGCATCCAATTTTAGATAAACCAATAACCTCATCAAATTCTTTGAGAACCTTATCAAAATCTGATAAGTCGTAGCCCGCATCAAACATATGACAAGTATCAATACAAACCATAATTCTATTTTTATATTTTACGCCATCTATAATTTCGCTAAGCTCTTCAAAGGTTCTGCCTATTTCTGTTCCCTTACCAGCCATTGTTTCTAGCAAAATAACTGGACCATCTTCACTATCCAAAACTAAATTTAGTCCTCTTATAATATTATTAATTCCTGTTGCAGCCCCAAGCCCAACATGACTTCCTGGATGTAAAACTACCTTATCCATTCCTAACATTGAAACTCTTTTAAGTTCTTGTTTTAAAAAATTCACACTAAAATTAAACTTGTCTTCGTCTTTATCATTAGCCAAATTAATAATATAAGGAGCATGCACAATAACATTTTTAGTATTGATACCTTGTTCTTCCATTGTTTTATGAGCAAGATCTGTAAGTTCCATATCAATCGCACTTCTAATTGTATTTTGTGGAGCGCCAGTATAAAACATAAAAGTATTCGCACCGTACTTTAAAGTTTCAATAACACTACCAACTAAACCCTCAGTATTGTTATAAGAAACATGGCTTCCAATAATTAAGTCGTTCATAAAATCACCTACAACCATAATATCACATTTCACTTTTTAAGAAAAGGTTACTCCGCAAGTTTAGCTAAAAATTTAAAACTCGTATCAACCACTTTATTAACCCCACTTTCCGTTATTTTTGAGATTTTAAGTCCTGCTTTAGATAAGTTATTTTGATAGTCTTTTTCATTAGTTTTTAAATATTTTTCCACATCTATTTTTTTCCCAGCTGCCACATCAGATTCAAATTTTTTAATCTGGCTTTCTGTTAAAGCCACTTGCTTACGGTTTTCATATTCAACGTAACCGGCACTTTGAGAAATATAAAGAGCCATAAAGGTTACAAATAAGGTTAAAAAACAAAGCCTAAAAAGCCTTTTAAGAAAATCACGCTTCATGGACATACTCCGCAATAATTGGGGCAAGTAACTCAATTGTATTCAACACCTCGTCAATTGTATTACTATCAGAGCCTATTTCTAAAACCGTAAGTTTTGGGCTTAAATCCTGATTATAAACTCCATTATTCCCTGTCCCGCCTTTAATTAAAACGCCTCGAGTTAAAGTTGGATATTTTTCTTTAATCATGTCATTTAATTTGTTTGTCATTTCTAAATTTTTCTCATAATTATCATATTCGTTTCCAACCACAAAAACTATTTTTGCATAAGATTTATTGTTAATTATAACCGTTGACTTATCCTTAGAAATACTGTCTCTATGTAAATCAAAAATTAATTTAAGGCTAGGATTTTCACTAATAGTTTTTGATGCAAAAACTCTACTAGCTTTATAACTTGCAGAATGTTTCATATTGTTTAAGTTCATATAGTCGATTAAATTATCTTCCATCACAATTGTACTAATATCTAACTTTTCTAACTTATCCTGAAAAATATAAGAAGCCATCATAACTCCTGGTGTTATATTATAAGGTTCTAATGCTTTCCCTTGATATTGTTCAGCTTGATGAGTATTATAAATATAAACAAGTGGTTCTTTTGTTTCTTTTGATACTGTTTCATTTTTTTTAGGATTGCTTACATAACCAGATGTTTCTACTGTATTTGCTTTATAATGGAAAGTGTTTTCTAAAATACTTACTGGACTATTGATATCAAAAAAGTAAGAAAAAGCCTTGCTAAGTAAATTATTAGCTTTCTTCTCATAAAGCATATGATAATTAGAATCAGCGAGTAAACCTTTTATAAAATCTTCATTGGTGTTGGCTAATTTTATATTCATAATTACATTATAAGTAACTTGGTAACCCAAAAATACTAAAAATGCATAACCAATGATTCTGAATTTAAATTTTCTTTTTTTTCTTGTTTTAACTCTTTTCATGATATCACCTCGTTTTAACTACATTATATGTACCCAAAAATAAATAAATTGTAGAAAAACAGTTCCAAGCCATACAAAAAAGATACCGAAGTATCTCAAACACCACTCTTCCAATTTTCATTTATACCCATAATTACTAATACCTTTAGGTGTATAACAGAAATCCCTCATTATATGAATTTAAAATACTAGTTTTAGTCAACACTTTTATGTAGTGACTTATTAATTCCCCCACTAATCACATCAGAAATTTTCTCCACCACAAAGTCTTCTTCCTTTGGTGTAACCATCAAATTATAACCAATGGGATTTAAAATCTCATAAATTAATGATTTAACTTCTGAATCGTTTAAAGAGCCAACAATTCCAAACAAATTCTTTTTATCATCATCTAAGATATTAACATCCTTTTTCAGATAATTAACATGTACTTTTAATTTTTGTGCTGGATTATCAAAATTTTCTTTATTATAAGCAAAATGTTTATACATATAATTAATGGTATCACTAACAATGCTTGCTGCATCAACTACTGTTGGAACACCTATCGCAATAACTGGAACTCCTATTGTATCCTTGCTAATTTCCTTACGCTTATTTCCAACTCCACTGCCAGGATTTATTCCAGCGTCTGTCATTTGAATGGTTTTATTAACCCGTTCAATTGAGCCACTAGCTAATGCATCTATAGTAATCACAAAATCAGGCTTTATGGTAGCGACAATACCTTTAATCAAATCGCTTGTCTCAATGCCCGTTTCTCCCATAACTCCAGGCGAAATAGCCCAAACACGTCTAAATCCTTCATTAAGCTGGCCATAGACGTATAAATGATTTGTGACAATTGTTTTTGAAATAGTTAATGGTCCAACGGCGTCAGGTGTCGTTTTCTCGTTACCTAAACCAATGACTAAACATGTACTTTCATCATTAATCTTAATTGTTTCCAATAATTTTGAAAGTTCTTCGCTAAAAATTGTTTTGATTTCTTCACTATTATCATAATCTGTAATGTCAGGGAATTCAATTGTAATATACCTACCTGCCTTTTTACCGATTTCTTTTCCCTGCATTTCATTTAAAGTAATATCTGTTACTTTAATATCTCCAACATTTCTAGATTTAATCCCATCATCAACTAATTCAATAGCTAAATCTGTCCTAATTTCAAATTTATTTAAATCAACTTCATGACTCATTTTCATCACCTATTAACTATTTTTACCAAAAATACTTATTTTTATTTGCTTTTTTCTTTATTTTTTGTTAAAATGTATTTACGAGTGTGGCTTGGAGGTGAAATTATATGGCCAATATGAAAAATGCAAAAAAAAGAGTTCTTGTTAATGCGAAAAAACATGTTCGTAACAATAACTATACTGCAAGCATGAAAACTGCAGTTAAAAATGTTGAAAAGGCAGTTTTAACTAAAGATAAAGATGCCGCTGAAGAAGCTTTAAAGGTTGCGATTAAAAGAATCGATAAAGCAACAGGCGCTCATGTAGTGGCTAAAAATAAATGTGCCCGCGAAAAGTCAAGATTAACTAAAAAAGTAAATCAAATGAATTAATTTGATTTTTTTGTAATTTTTTTTAAATTTTACCAATTTCCCATTTTCGTTATTTGATGTTTATCAAACAATAGTTTATAGCCTTTTTGTTTGCAACCAGTAAACTAAAGGAAACTCAATTTTAGAATTTAAGAATTGAAACCATAAGATTGATATTTTTGCTAAATATTCTTGAATGGTTTACTCCAAATTATTACGGACTTAGTCCCTAATAAATAAAAAATTAATTAGAAAAATATCCAATAATTACAACTTTTGTCAAATTACTCAAAAATTTATATTATAAAAGCAAAAACTATGTTATAATTTGGATATATTAGGACATATCTTAGAAAAGAAGGGGATACCATGAAAAAGCGAAAAATACACTTTTCCACAATAATACTTCTTGTATTACTAATATTTTGTTTTCTATATAATGAAGAAATAGTCACATTTGTTATGAGCAATGTAACTGAACACACAAAAGTAAACAAGCCTGAAGAAAATAATTATACTAAGAACTTTGACTTTGCTTTCGTTCAAAACACTAATGATTTTCATGTTAAAGATAAACAAGGTATCAAAAACGCTATTTATACAATTCTTAATTCAGGACAAGATGAATATACATTTTATTGTTCCAAGGAATATAAAAATTGTTTAGATGACTTAAAAGAAATATCCGAAAATCAAATCCTGCTTTCGGTTATTAACAACATGGTTTCACCTTATAATAGTTATCAAAAACTATATATCACCACTAATACATATGGTAAAGCCACCGTCACTCTTGATAAACTATATAGTAACGATGACATCCAAAAGATAAATGAAAAAATAGAAGCAATAAAAGAAGAAATTATTAAAGATGGTATGACCGACCAAGATAAAATCAAAGCCTTCCATGATTACATAATTAATAATTCTACCTATGATGAGGAAAGAGCTGCCAATATTGAAAAAGGCGAAGATAATAACTACACATATAATTCACACAAAGCCAGTGGCCCCCTTTTAGAAGGCAAAGCATTATGTAGCGGATACAGTGATGCTATGAAAATATTTTTAGATAGTCTAAACATCAAAAACTATAAAATTTCCAACGATAATCATATTTGGAATTTAATTTATTTAGATGGTCAATGGCTCCACTTAGATTTAACTTGGGATGATCCTGTCACCAGTGATAAAAGCAATGTTTTATTACACAAATTTTTCTTAATAAATACAGCTGAATTACTTAAGCTCGATACCACCAATCATAACTTTAATGAAGAATATTATCCTGAAGCTAAATAACACTATACAAAAAATGTATAGTGTTTTCTAATCCCATTTTAATATTGGTAAAATAATGGTTGTTAAAGTATACCGACCAAGTTCAGATTCATATAATAACTGGCCATCGTGAGCCTCAATAATTTCACTTGATAATGAAACACCAAGCCCAGTTCCATTCATTTTAGTGGTGAAAAAAGGTTCCTTAATTTTTTCTAAAGTATCTTTAGGAATACCACCGCCATTATCTTTGACACAAATATAAAATTTTTCAGCCTTAATTTCTGTCCAAACCTTAATTTTAGGTTTTTCCCCTAAAGCTTCAATGCTATTTTTCATAATGTTGGTAAGAACTTGAAATAATCTATTATAATCGCCATTCAAATAAACCTCATGATCTGAAAGTTTAATGTCGGTATCAATTTTATGTTCCTTAAAATATAACTCATAAGTTTCAATAAAATTACTAAGTAAATAATTAACATCTAATAAATCCTTATTAATTTTTACCCTATTCATAGATAAAAAGTCCTCAAGTAAAATTAAAGTCTTATCGATTTCATCTCTCATAATTGGAATATATTGTTCAGCATGTTTCGGATTGCCAGCGTCAAACATATCCAAATATCCTTTACAAACTGCAATTGGATTCTTAATTTCATGGGTAATCTGAAACAATGTATTTTTAATTTGCTTGTCATGTTCTATTTCCTTAGCTGTTACTCGCATATCAAGAATAACCTTAATCTTATCTAATAAATATAGAATTGTAATTGTAATAGTTAAGAAAAGTAAACTTACAAACAAAATTTTAAAATAAAGCATAAATATATTTTGTGAATAAAACTTAAGGGATGTGAGTGAACAAATAAATACAGAAAAAATCATTGTAAATGAAACCACAAATTGCCATGGTTTTAAATTATGAAACCAAAACTTATAAATCATAAAATAAAGTACAAACTGAAGTAAAATTAAAACCATATATCCATCATAAAAATTATAATAATAAAGAGCCGCAACAACTGATGCTATCACAACTGAAATATCATTTTTCTTTAAACAAGAAATAATAAGTGGTAAAATCACCAAAAACATTGGAACGTTATCAAAAATTGGCTCATTAAACTTTAAAACAATATATAGTGTGGAAAAAGTTGTAATAATAAAAGCTAATTCGTTTTCCCTATCATCAAAGGAATTTTTATATGCCATATAAAATAAATATAATAAAAACGGTACTAAAACATGGATAAAATTCACAAATATTACATCAACCATCGTCATGCTATTCACCTCTAAAAATAGTATAAAGTAATTACTATGTCACATTTTGTCGAATTAAGTAAGTACGTGTAAAAACTTGTAGAATAGTATCGGATGATCGCCACTAAAGTTTAACATATTAAAAAAAATAGAACGTCGTCTATTTTAATTCATCAATATGCTTTTTTAATTGTTTAGAATCATCACCGAAAATTATTTTAAGTTGATTATCAATTTCAACAATACCTTGGGCTCCCATTTTTTGGATAGCCTCTTTATTAACTAAATCAATATTATGCAGTGTGGCCACAAATCTAGAATTATTAACTTCATAATCAATAATATTGGCTTTTCCACCTAAATATTGCACTAATTTATTTGCTTCTAACCTAAAATCTTTTTTCTTCGATCTTACGATTGCAAATGCAATTAAAATTAAAACTATTATTATAATAAAATATTGCAAAATCATTATATCACCCATTTAATTATACTATAAAATCTTTTTTTTTTAAACTTTTTTTAGTGATTATTGTATATTTATTAAAGTTAGTGTATTATATTTAATGGTGGTTAACATGAAAAACATATCAAAATATAAAATTGATAAAACAATCCTTATCCCCATAATATTATTTGCATTTATCAGTGTCATCACTCTATATGGAGCAGGTAGTATTTTACCCAGTTATATGAGTGATTTAACCCAAAAGCAAATAATATGGTATGTAGCTGGCTTTGTTCTAGCCTATATCGTTATGACAATTGGTAATACACACATATATCGAATGGTTTGGATTTTATATGGACTCGGAATTCTTTCGCTTATTGGACTATTTTTCTTTGGAGTAAATATCAATGATGCCACATGTTGGTATGAAATAAAAGGAATAGGTACAATTCAACCAAGTGAATTTATGAAAATCATCTTAATTATTTTGGTTGCCACGCTAATTTCTAAATTTAATGAAGATTTTCCCAATCCTAGTATTCAAGAAGAATTTTATTTTTTACTAAAAATCATGGGTGTAGTTCTAGTGCCAAGTATTTTAACGTTTATGCAACCGGATACTGGTGTTGTATTAATATATTTATTAATTACTTTAATTATGTTATTCGTTTCTGGTATCAGATATCGCTGGTTTGCGATTCTATTTGGAATTTTAGGTGGCTTTGTTCTACTAGTTTTAGGTATTTACTTTATTAATCAAGATTTATTTGTCAATATCTTTGGTACAAGCTTTTTCCTAAGGGTCGATAGACTACTAGACTGGTCGGCAGGAAGTGGTTATCAACTAGAAAATAGTCTAAGTTCAATTGGGTCAGCTGGATTATTAGGTCACGGGTGGAATACTAATCCTATATATTTCCCAGAAGCCCAAACTGATTTCATCTTTGCAGTGTTTGCTAGCCACTTTGGTTTTATCGGTTCCACCCTTTTACTTGTCCTAATTGCTTTCTTTGATATTAGATTAATCATGTTAGCTGTTAAAACAAATAAATTAATAAATAAATATGTCATTGCTGGAGTAACTGGTATGCTTATATATCAGCAAATTCAAAATATTGGTATGACTTTTGGTTTGCTACCTATTACTGGAATAACCTTGCCATTTATCAGTTATGGTGGTTCAAGTATATTGAGTTACATGATAGCTATGGGTATGATATTTAACATATCAAATGAAAACATGCGTTATACAAATTAAAATCCTCAGTAAGGGGGTTGAAAAAAACAGTCTTATTCGGCTGTTTCTTCATTTTTAATAACTTCTTTTCCTTTATAAGTCCCACATGACATACAAACTCTATGTGGTTTTACAGTAGCCCCACATTTTGGACAAACTGTAGTAGTTTTTTCGTCTATTTTATAATGTGTACGACGTTTTCTACCTCTAGTTTTGCTAACTTTTCTAGCTGGTACTGCCATTTCTAACACCTCCTATAATAAATCTTTTAATTTAGCTAAATTTGGGTTTACCATTTGTTTATCATCGGTAATAAGTTCCCAACCTTCACCTTTAGTTTTGACATCACTTATGTCATCACTAACAATTCTAATGGGAATTTCCATCAATATATTTTCCCATATTATTGGCAAAATATCAAGCGTTTTTTGATTATTTTCGAATTTTTCGTTAAATTCGGTCATCATTTGGATAATATTTCCTTCTATTTGAATGCAAAAATCGTAATCAACTGGTTTTAATGTAACACTACATGGTAAAACCATTGTCCCTCTTACTTCTACATTAATAATATATTCATCTACACTATTTTTAGTAATATTACCGTTAATATTGACATTGTCAAGTCTTAAAATAGAGCTATCCTTTAACTCCTCTTTTGAAAAAGAATAAACCTCATCGATTAAAAGAAAACCTTTTGAATATAATTCTGACAAATTTACAATCAAATCTATCACCTCGCCATTTAATTATAGCTAAAAAAAGACTAAAAATCAAATATAAAAGTAACATTCTACATAAACCCACAATTTTCTCAAAAATGTAAACTTATTTATCCATAAATTGTGATAAAACATACTTATCTTTTTTTGTAAATAATTAATCTTCTTCCATATCAATAATGACAGGGCCTACTTGCTTATTTTTGGAGTGGTTCTCATAACTCTTTTTGTCTTTCTTAAAGATTTTTTTATAGAGAAAATATATAAAAGCAATTATTGCAATAAAAATTATAATGTAAAAAAATACAAAAAATAAACCAATAAATAAAATAATACTAATAATTCCAATTAAGACTTTCTTTAATATATCTAAATTCATATAAATCACTCTTTCTATTAAATATTATACAGTATAACTGAACAAAAATAAATATCACTACTAAATTTCACATAAAATACGTTAATTTAAAACCACACATATTAAAGTGTGGTTAAACTTATTTATTTGGATCAACTAATATTTTAATAGCGTCGTCATTCCCAGAAGTAAGTCTTTCATAAGCATCTTGTACTCCTTCAAGTCCCACAATATCATCAATAAATTTAGTGACTTCAATCTGCTTCTTACTAATTAAATCAATACAAGTCTCAAATTCTTCTTTAGTATACGCAATAGCTCCCTGAACAGTAAGCTCATGCATAACCGCAATAATAGAAGGAATAGTAATAGGTTCCATAGAAACCCCAACTAAAACAACAGTCCCTCCGTTTTTAACGGCCATTAAAGAGTTGCTTACCGCAGCTGAGTTACCACAACATTCAATTACAACATCAAATCCCCCTGTTTTAGCCATCATTTTACTAATCGCCTCAGGATCTTTAGCATCAAACCAATCGTCAGCCATTTCAAGAGAAACAGCCTTATTTCCTCTAGCTTCATTTGTTTCAGAAACTGCAATATAGCTAGCACCTACTTTACGAGCAAACATTGCTGAAACAAGTCCAATAATTCCTCCACCTATTATTAAAACACTATCTCCTATTTTAATATTGGCTAAATTAACAGCATGTAATCCAACTGCTGTTGGTTCAACCATGGTAGCTTCCTCATCACTAACATTGTCTGGAAGTTTAATCACCATATCTGGTCTAATTGAGGTTTTAGGAGCCAGCCCGCCTGGATTATCAAGTGATAGTCCTATAGCATGCGTCCAAGTTTCCATACAATATTGAACATTGCCACTTTTACAAGCTTCACATTCCCCACAAGGAGATATAGGCAAAGCTGTAACTCTATCGCCTACTTTTAAATCTGTTCTACTTCCCGGATTAGTTACTACACCACAAAATTCATGTCCCATAACTAAACCTTTTGGTTCACCGGCAACCCAATAATGAATATCAGAACCACAAATGCCAGTTTTAATAATATCAACTACAACATCATTTCCATCAATAGTTGGCTCTTCGATTTCCTTAATTTCAAATTCTTTAATACCCTTTATACTTACACATTTCATATAATCATCCTCCTATCATAATAATAACACAAATACTTATAATTAAATTAACATTTTACTCTAACTTTTTATTATTTGTTTTTTTCTCTAGGTTTAATAATCTCTTTACCACCCATATAAGGACGTAGAGCCACTGGAATTCTAATACTTCCATTTTCATTATAGTTATTTTCAATTACCCCAATAAGTCCGCGAGGTGTCGCCAAAACAGTATTGTTTAAGGTTGTTAAATACTCATTGCCATTGTCTGTCTTCATGCGTATTCCAAGTCTACGGGCTTGTGCATCACCAAGTATTGAACAAGAACCAACTTCAAAATATTTTTTTTGTCTTGGACTCCATGCTTCAACATCACAAGATTTTACTTTTAAATCAGCTAAATCTCCACTACAACATTCTAAAGTACGAACTGGAACATCTAAACTTCTAAAGAATTCAACAGTATATCTCCACATTTTATTATACCAATTCATACCATCCTCAGGTTTACATAAAACAATCATCTCTTGTTTTTCAAATTGATGAACACGATATAAGCCGCGTTCTTCAATACCGTGAGCTCCTACTTCTTTTCTAAAACAAGGTGAATAGCTAGTCATCGCAATTGGCAGTTCTTTTTCATCAATAATTTGTCCCTGAAATTTACCAATCATTGAATGTTCACTGGTTCCAATCAAATATAAATCTTCACCCTCTATTTTATACATCATGGCATCCATTTCTTCGAAACTCATGACTCCTGTAACCACATCACTACGAATCATAAATGGTGGAATCGCGTAAGTAAATCCTTTATTAATCATAAAATCACGGGCATAGCTAAGCATTGCTGAATGTAATCTGGCAATATCGCCCATTAAATAATAAAAGCCATTTCCACTAGTTCTGCCAGCACTTTCCTTGTCTAAACCACAAAAACTTTCGCAAATATCTGCATGATATGGAATCTCATAATTAGGAATAATTGGCTCACCGTATTTCTCATTTTCCACATTTTTACTATCATCTTCACCAATGGGTACAGAATCATCGATAATGTTCGGAATAACCATCATATTTTCTTTAATTTTCGCACTAAGATCTTCTTCTTTTTTTTCTAAAGCCAAAATTTCCTCACCAAGACCACTAACTTCGGTCTTAACAGCTTCGGCTTCAGCACTTTTGCCTTCACGCATTAAAGCACCAATTAACGCACTTTTTTCGTTTTTCAAAGCTCTTAAGTTGTCCCCTTTAAGTTTAACTTCGCGACACTCTTTATCAAGCTCATATACCTCATCAACTAAAGGCAACTTTTTATCTTGGA
>CAZZCM010000014.1:0-15683 GCA_964652445.1 uncultured Muribaculaceae bacterium
ATCAAAATATTACGATGACAAAGGAATACTTAGAAAGCTTAGGAATTAAATATAAACCAGATTCTATTTATACTAATAAAGATTTAAGCAATGTTAAAACAATTGAAAATGTCGAATTAATTAGTAGTAAGGAAACTTTAAGAAATGATTTAGAAAGTATGCTTTCGATGATGATGACAATGATTATCATAATTGTTGTATTTGCGATAATACTTGGAATTATTATTATCTCTAATATGTCTATTTTATCTTTTTCTGAAAAAGAGTATCAGTTTGCAACATTAAAAGTATTAGGTTTTAAAGATAAACAGATTAAAAATATATTTATTAAGCAAAATGTATGGATTACCATTGTATCAATTATTATTGGTTTACCTTTAGGATACTTTTTAACATCTTATTTATTTAAAGTTTGTTTAGATGATAATTTTGATTTTGGGACTTATATTTTACCTAGTACTTATATAATTTCAGCATTAGTGACATTTATAACTGCATATGTAGTATCAAGGATTTTAGCTAAAAAAATAAATAAAATAGATATGGTTTCAAGCCTAAAAGGAAATGAATAATTTATGAAATATTTATTAGTAGGTATATTTATGCCTTTCTTAGGAACATTATTAGGTTCTGCTATGGTGTATCTGTTAAAAGATAAATTAAATAAAGAAGTAGAACAATTATTATTAGGATTTGCATCGGGGATAATGATAGCCGCATCGGTTTGGTCGCTATTAATTCCATCAATTGAAATGGCTGAAAAGCAAAATATTATAAGCTTTTTACCAGCTTCTGTTGGGTTTATGGTTGGAATATTTTTCTTACTAATATTAGATTATATTGTTCCGCATTTACATAAAGATAGTATAGAAAGTGAAGGAATAAAAAGTAACATTAGTAGGTTATCTAAACTAACTTTAGCTGTAACGCTTCATAATATACCAGAAGGAATGGCAGTAGGGGTAGTATTTGCAGGTACTTTAACAAATAATCCTACTATTACTCTTGCGGGAGCACTTGCTCTAGCAATAGGTATAGCTATTCAAAATGTTCCAGAAGGGGCGATTATTTCTATGCCTCTTAAAACAGAAGGAAAATCAAAAAATAAAGCATTTATAATGGGAACTTTATCAGGAATTGTTGAACCCATGTTTGCCATTGTTACAATATTATTTACTAATTTAGTTACCAATATTCTTCCGTATTTATTATCATTTGCGGCTGGGGCGATGATTTATGTAGTAACTGAAGAGTTAATACCAGAAACCCATACAGGACATCATTCTAATTTATGTATTTTAGGATTATCCTTAGGTTTTGTATTAATGATGATTTTAGATGTAGCACTTTCTTAAGGAGATGTTTAAATGAATGAAATAAGAGAACCAATTAAGAAAACTTCAATTGGAAAGAAAAATAAAATTATAAAAAAAGGTTTTGAATTAATATGTGAAAAGGGTTATCACAATGTAACTTGTGTTGATATTGCTAAATATGCAGGTGTTTCTACAGGAATTATTTATCAATATTTTAAAGACAAAAGGGATATATTTTTAAATGGTATAAAAAATTATGCAGCATCTATTTTATATCCAATGATTGATGTATTAGAAAATCAAAAGATAGATAATGATAACTTGGAATTATTATTAAATAAAATGATAGATAATTTTGTGAAAAAACATACTATTACTAAAAAGGCTCATGAAGAATTACAATCTATGAGTCATTTGGATAAAGAAGTTGCAGCTATTTTTAATGAGTTTGAAATTAACGCTACGAAAAAAATATCTAATATTTTAATAAATAATGGTTATGAAATAGATAATATAGACGAAAAGGTTCATGTTATTTACGGAATTATTGATAATTACTGTCATGAAGTTGTTTATCATAAACATAGTTCATTAGATTATGATAAAATGAAAGGAATTATTGTAAATATAATTATAAATATATTAAAAACAAGGTGATTATTATTAGAAAAGGGAATTATATTAGGGTTTTATATGATTGCCTTTTATTCTGTATTGGTGCTTTATTTATATCGTTTTACTAGGTTTTGTAATCCAAAAAATACCTATAGAACAAAATATAAAAATGTGATAGAATTATAGTGGGTGGGAACAATGATAAAAACATTTGAATATAAACTTGATGGTGAAAAATATAATGTTGAAGTAGTTGTGAAAAATAATAAAAACACCTATATCAAAGTTAAAGAAGATAAGACTATCTATGTAACCACAAATATGTTTACCACAAAGAGAATGATAAAGCAATTACTAGATCAACAACAAGATTTTTTAAGAAAAGTGTTAACAAAAGTAAAAAGGCAAATAGAAAAGGATGCTGAATTCTATTATTTAGGCAAAAAGTATGATATAATAACAGTACCATTTACTACTGTAGAAATAGACGAGGACAAAATATATGCCAAAGATGACATGGCTATTGAAAAGTGGTTAAAAAAACAAACATTAAAAGTATTTCAAGAAAGATTAGAATACTGTTATAATTTATTTGAAGAAAATATTCCTTTTCCAAAATTAAAAATAAGAAAAATGAAAACAAGATGGGGTGTATGTAACAAAAGAGATACATCAGTTACAATAAATTCAAAATTAATAAGATATGATATTTATATTATTGACTATGTTATAATTCATGAATTATCTCATTTGGTTCATTTTGATCATTCAAAAGAATTTTGGAAAACTGTAGAAAAATATATGCCAAATTATAAAAAAGCTGTAAAAGCGTTAAAAGAGTAGGAAGGTGTAGTATGAAAAAAATTAGTATAATTGCATTAACCATTATTATTAGTTCTTGTATGTTAACAAATACCGTTATAGCTCAAGAAAAAACATTAAACCAACTTGAATCAGAAGCAAAAGCTAATCGTGCTGCATACAACAAAGCCAAAAACCAAAAAGCTCTTTCAGAACAAGAAAGAGCCGAGGCACAAAAACAAAAGGCTGAAGTTGAGAGTGAAATAAAATCAATAAATAATGAATTAAACACTATTCAAAATGATATAACAAACTTACAAAAAGATATCGATATAAAAGATAAGGAAATAAAGGAATTAATGAAATTTGTTCAAGTTTCAAATGGTGAATCAGCTTATCTAGAATATGCCTTTGGTGCCAGTTCGTTTACTGATTTTATATACCGTATTTCAGTCGCAGAACAGTTATCTAATTATAATGAAGACTTAATTAATGGATATAATGAAGACATCAAAAGATTAGAACAAAAACAAAAAGAATTAACTACCAAACAAGCTGAATTAAGCAAAAAGGAACAAGAATTATCAGTATTAGAAGCCAAACTTACTAAAGAGATTGAAACTTTAGGTGAAGGGATGCTTAGTAAAGATGATGAATATAAAACTCAAATAAGCTTAATAAATAACTTAAAATCATTAGGATGTAAAGGAAATGAAACTATGTCTTCATGTCAAAGAAGAATAGCTGCTTCAATGAGTAGTAGTGGTAGTATCAGTGGAAGTAGTTCTTCTCATACTGGAACTGGTAATGGAGTAACTTATTACATGCCTTTAATGCAAGGCTACATAAGTAGTCCATATGGCCAACGTTCAGGTGAATTCCACACGGGTACAGACTTTTCTAATCACGCTGTATCAAATGTTTATCCGGTGGCTCCTGGTAAAGTAGTTGCTTATGTTGATGGAAGTACTAGTACATGTGGAAATCATATAATTTATATTTATCACCCAAGCAGTAATTATACAACATCATATTGGCATTTAACCAATAGAAAAGTTTCACTAGGGCAAGAAGTGACACCAAGTACCTTATTAGGTCAAACTGGTGGTCCAAGTTATACCGATGGGCAGTACTATGGAAACACTTATGTTCAATGCGCATTTGGTGGTCATGTACATTTAAATTTATTTAATGGTCTTTCAGTAAGTAATTCAGGTCGAATTAATCCTGGCAATTTTGTCAAAAATATGCCGGCTACTAACGTTCGTTTTACAAGTCCAAGATAAGAGGAATAAAAATTCCTCTTTTTCTACAAAAAGAAACTTTTTATTTCGTTATAATATAAAAAGGTGATATAATGAAAGTGAAAGTTTTTGATGAAAGTCATGAGAAAGATTTAGAAAAAACAATTAATGAATTTATAACAGAAGAAGAGCCAGAAATAATGGATATCAAATTTTCTGTTAGTACTAGTATTTTTGCTGAAGAACAAGTATATTGTTTTTCCGCACTTATCGTTTATAGATAGGGTGATTGTATGAAAAAAAATAGCTTTCTAGGTGGAGCAGCTATTTCGGTGGTAGGTATAGTCATTACAAAAATAATCGGATTAATATATGTTATTCCCTTTTATGCCATTATTGGTGTTCAAGGTGGTGCCTTATATAGTTATGCCTATTCAATTTATAATATGTTTTTAAATCTAGCAACTAGTGGAATACCAGTTGCTATGAGTAAAATAGTTAGTGAATATAACAGTCTAAAACAATATTTTACTAAAGAACAAACATTTAAAGTTGGTCTAAAAATAATCGGTATATTATGCGTTACGGTCTTTTTGTTACTCTTTATTTTTGCTCCAAGTCTTGCATACTTAATAATTGGTGATGTTCAAGGTGGGAATACCATTCAAGATGTAACTTTTGTTATTAGAATAATCGCTACGGCTATTTTAGTAGTTCCATTCTTAAGTGTTTCTAAAGGATATCTTCAAGGACATAAAATAATGAGGGTATCATCAGTTGCTAATATTTTAGAACAAGTAGTTAGAGTAATTGTTATAGTTGCTGGAAGTTTTCTTGCTGTAAAAGTATTCCATACTAGTATAACTACAGCTGTTGGTATTGCTGTTTTTGGAGCAACTGTTGGGGCTATTGCGGCTTATTTCTATGTTCATGATAAAATAAAGAAAAATAAAAATGAATTAAATCGAAATGCTAATCAAACAAGGGACGAGGCTAAAGTAAATACCAAAGTCATTGCTAAAAAAATAATTTTCTATGCTTTACCATTTGTAGTAATATCAGTTTTACAATCTGCATTTACTATGGTAGATGTCTTTACTGTTGTAAAATCATTAGTAGGGCTAGGTTACACGACCGCTATCAGCGAAAATGTTTTAAGTGTTATAGCTACTTGGGGCTCAAAACTTAATATGATTGTTATGTCTATTTCAACTGGTATAATTATGAGTTTAATTCCTGCTATTGCTTCGGGTTATGCTTTGAGAAATTATAAAGAGGTAAATTCTAAAATAAATCAGGCCATTCAAACATTATTATTAGTGACTGTTCCTTTAGCTGTTGGAATTAGCTTTATGGCTTCAGATGTTTGGACTGTATTTTATGGATATAATGAATTAAATATTTCTATTTTTAGAGTGCTAATTTTGTCACAGATTCCATTATCAATATGCTCGGTTATGGTAAATGCTAATCAAACATTGGATAATACCAAACAATCAATTATTGCTTTAGGTGGCTCAGTGCTGGCTAAAATTATTCTAAATGTTCCATTCATGCATTTATTTAACGCATTCGGACTAGAAGCTTATTATGCTCCAATTGCTTTAAATATGATAATAGATACTAGTGCTAGTGTATACTTACTTGCTGTTATCAAAAAGAAAACAAATATAAGTTATTTAAAGTCAGTTCGTACTTTAATTAAAGTAATTCTTTGTACTGCCATTATGGTTACTAGTTTAACAATATTAAATGTATTTATTCCAAATATTACATCATCAAGAATTTTGGCGATTCTAGAGTTAATATTGTATGGTATAATAGGAATGATAATATATTTCATAGTAGCTTATAAATCAAAAACTATTGACGAAATTTTAGGCAAAGATGTAGTTCATAAAACACTAATCAAATTTAAAAGAAAATTAATAAAAGGATAAAAGGGAAGTGAAATAATGAAGCAATTAAGTTTTTTAGAAAAATTAGCTGTTTTATGGGATAATATAATTGCCCATCCTATATTTATTCTTTTACTTCTTTCACCCATTTTAATTTTCGCTTTAAATAAAAAAATAACTAAAAAATTCATCATTGCCATTTATGTTGCTATTATCTTAATTGTTTTATTCGTTGGTAATACAACAATATTTGCTTTATTAGACAATGTTATTGATGGATTATTCATGATACTTTACTTTCCAAATTTTATAACCTTATTTATTGTCGTTGTTGCTTCGGCTATTATTGCTTTAATTACATTTCTTACAAAAAAAATGTTAAAAGTAAATAAAATAATCAATATAACTGGATTTGCTATTGTTCAAACGATCTTTTGCTTAATATTAACCGTTGTTCAGGTAAATAAAATAGACATATATAAAGAAAATGCTTTATATTCAAATGATGATGTTTTAACTCTTATGCAGTTACTGATGGGGGCTTTTGCTCTTCAAATTTTAGCTATATTAATTTTTACGGCTATTGAAAAAATAACTGAAATGTTGGATGCTAAAGACGAAAAAGTTAGAAAATATCGTAACATTGAAAAAGCTAAACAATTAACAAGTAATATCGCTGAAGAATTGTTTGATTTATCATCTAAAAAACAAAATATCGAAACCTTAGACATTGTAAATGATGTTCAAGGAGTATCAACTTCTGAAAAACCGGAAGATACAATGCCGTTGCAGCCGTTAGAACCACTACAACCATTAGATAAAACATTAATTGGTAAAGAAAAAATTACTCCAATTAATATAATTGACGCTATTAATGAAGAACAAAAACAAAATTTAAACCAAACAATCGAAGAGACACCAGATATTTTCAAATCAAATCCAAAATTGATAACCACACCAGAGCCAAAAGAATTAATTACTGGTTTAGTTATTATTGATTTAACTAAAACTATCAGGGCTATTCACAATATCAAGCGAATTTATACTATGTAAGGATAGAAAAATTATCCTTTTTCTTTTTCAAAAATTTGTTGATTAGAAATTAAAATAATTGCTCATTATATACATAGAATGAAATAGGGAGGAGAAGAAATATGTTCAGCAATTTTGAAGAAGAAGCAAGAAAAGTATTAATAGTTGCCAAAGGAGAAATGCGAAGTTTAAACCATCCATATGTATCATCTGAACACCTTTTACTTGCTATTTTAAAGGGCGATAATGAAATAGCTGAAAGATTAAAAGAATATGACCTTGACTATAAAACTTTTAAAGAGGAAATTATAAAAATAATAGGCAAGGGTACTAAAAAAAGTGAATTTTTCTTATATACACCACTACTGAAAAGAATAATTGAAAATGCGACTTTGGATGCTAAAGAAAACAATAATGGCACTGTTACTATAAATCATTTATTTGCTAGTCTTCTAGAGGAAGGTGAAGGTGTTGCCATTAGAATATTAATCGGCATGGACATTGATATTGATGAGTTATATAATGACTTTACTTTTAAATTAACAAGTAAAAAAGGTGGGAAAAAACTTTTGTTAGAAGAGTTAGGTGTTGACCTTAATAAAAAAGCTTTAAATGGGGCTTTGGATCCTGTAACTGGTCGTGATAATGAAATAAAAAGAGTGTTAGAAATATTATCACGAAGAACTAAGAATAATCCATTACTAATAGGCGAGGCTGGTGTTGGTAAAACGGCTATTGTGGAAGAATTAGCTAGAATGATGGTAAATGGCGATGTACCAATGTCATTAAAAAACAAAAGGATTATTAGTTTAGATATGGCTACAAGTGTGGCTGGAACAAAATATCGTGGTGAATTTGAAGAACGTATGCATAAAATCTTAAAAGAAATAGAAGAAAATGATGATATCATTCTTTTCATTGATGAAGTACATACTTTGGTAGGCGCTGGTGGGGCGGAAGGAGCCATTGATGCTTCTAATATTTTTAAGCCTGCTTTAGCTAGGGGAAAACTAAGATGTATTGGTGCGACGACAACTGAAGAGTATAAAAAATATATTGAAAAGGATAGTGCTTTAGAAAGAAGATTTCAAAAGGTAATCATTGAAGCACCTTCTAAAGAAACTACTAAAGACATTTTAATTAACTTAAAAGATATTTATGAGTCTTATCACAATGTGACTATTGAAAATAGTATTATTGATTTAATTATCAAGCTATCAGAAAAGTATATTTATAACCGCAATCAACCAGATAAATCAATCGACATATTAGATGAAGTATGTGCGAAAACCAGTCTTAAAGAAAGTAAAAATATGTGTCTTTATAAAGCGTATAATAAGGAATTAAAAAACATCATCCAAAATAAAAAAGAAGCTATTATGGATAATGATTTTACTAAAGCCTCAGAATATAAAAATGAAGAATTTAAATTGATGAATGAAATCAATAATTTAGAACTTACGCTTTATAAAAAGCGACCTAAAAAAGTCACTAAAATTGATGTGGCTAATGTCGTTCATAGTAAAACGGGAATACCAATTTATGAATTATTAAATGAAAAGAAAACAATTATTAAACAGACTGAAAAACTTATTAAAGAAAAACTTATTGGGCAAGATGAGGCTATTAAAACAGTTTCAAACATTGCTAAAAAAATAAAACTAGGTCTTAATGATAAATGTTATTCATGTTTATTTTGTGGTCCTTCGGGAGTTGGTAAAACCGAGTTAGCTATGGTTTTTGGTGATAATCTAGTTGGCTTAAAAAATGTTATCAAATTAGATATGAGTGAATATAAAGAGGCTCATAGTATTAGTAAAATTGTGGGAGCGCCCCCAGGATATATCGGTTATGATGACAATACTAATATTTTGGAGCAAGTTAAAAATAAGCCATATTCTGTTTTAATCTTAGATGAAATTGAAAAAGCCCATAGTGATATAATTAATTTATTTTTACAAGTTTTAGATGAAGGAAAAATAAAAGATAGTAAATCAAATATTGTTAGATTTGATAATGTCGTTATTATAATGACATCTAATGTTGGTTTTCACGATATTAATGTTGGTTTTAATAATGAAAATAAGGTCAAAACTAAATTAAATGATAAATTTACTATTCCTTTTATGAATAGAGTAGATAGTGTTATTACTTTTAATAATTTAACCGAAAATGATATTACTAAAATTATCAATTTAAAATTAAAAGATTTAAAGGAAAAATATAAAGGAAAAATTGAAATTAAAATTGCTTCTAAAGTAATAAATGATATAGTTAAAGAAACGAACTATGAAGAATACGGCGCTAGAAAAGTAAGCAAGATTATTAAAGATGAAGTAGAAACTATAATTATCGAAGCTTTAATTGATAATAAAACCGAGGTTTATATAAAAGAAATAGGGCAAACAGTATAACTTTAGATTTTTTCACGCAAAAAGTATGGCTTAAGCCATACTTTTATCAAAATCTACAAAGAAAGTCTTGTACCAAACCAAATATACATAAATTGTCCAAATTTTACGGCAATGATTTTTCTTTCCACTATAATGTTCATCAAGCATTTTATTTAATTTAGGAACATCAAAGAATTCAGATGCAAAATCACTATTAAATATTTCTTTAGCTAAATTATAATATTTTTCTTCTCTAAACCATTTAATAATTGGAACAGGGAAACCTTTTTTAGGTCTTTTATACCATTCTTCGGGAATTCTTGAAGAAGCGGCTTGTCTTAAAATATATTTAGTTGTTCCATGTGATAGTTTATATTCACTAGGAATGGTACTAGCTAATGCAAATACTTCTTTGTCTAAAATAGGTACGCGTAATTCTAAAGAGTTTGCCATGGCCATTTTATCAGCTTTTAACAAGATATCATTAGGTAGCCAAAAATGCATATCTAAATATTGCATTTTCGTTAAATCATCTTTATCCTTAACTTCATCATAATAAGGTTTAGTAATGTCTTGGAATTTAACTTTACTTTTATATTTGGGGGCAAGTATTTTATTTGCTTCTTTATTACCAAAAACAAAGGCATTTCCAACATAATAGTCTTCAACTTTACTTCCACCTTTAGTTAGGAAGTTTTTGCCGTGAAATTCAGGTAAGGGTGAGACAATTGCTTTAGCTATTTTACGTAAAAAACTAGGTAATTTACGATATTTAAGTAATAAATCATCTTCTTTATAGAAAGTATAACCACCAAATAATTCGTCTGCTCCTTCACCAGATAAAACGACCTTAACTTCTTTACTAGCTAAATCAGATAAGAAATAAAGAGGAACTGCTGACAAATTGGCTGTTGGTTCATCCGCATAATATTGAACTTTATCAATGACATTAAAGAAATCATCAGAATCAATTAATTCATTAATATTTTGAATATGTAGGATATCAGATAATTCTTTTGCATAAGGGACTTCGTTGAAGTCTTTATAATCAAAACCAACAGAGAAAGTTTTATCAGGTTTCAAATAAGAGACAACGTAAGAAGAATCAATTCCTCCTGATAAATAAGAACCAATCTCGACATCACTAATCATGTGTGTATCAATAGAAGATGTAATTGTTTTATCAATTTTCTTAACCAAATCATCAAAATCTTGGGCTTTACTATTGAAACTAATTTGATAATACTTTTTTGTAAAAAATTCGCTAGTTTCTAAGTTATATTTAAAATAATGACCAGGTAATAATTTATAAACATCTTTAAAGAAAGTTTCTTCTAAAACTGATGTTTGGAAAGTTAAATAAGGTTTTAAAGCTTCTTTATTAACTTCTTTTATAAAGTCACTATGATGTAAAAAACTTTTAATTTCAGAGCCATACATAAATGTGTCATTCATATGACAATAATAAAAGGGTTTTTGGCCAAAATGGTCACGAGCTCCAAATAATTCTTTTTTATTTTTGTCCCAAATAACAAAGCCAAACATACCACGTAATTTATTTAAAACATTTTCTCCGTATTCTTCGTAACCATGCAAAATAACTTCTGTATCTGTATTGGTCTTAAAGATATGTCCTTTACTGATTAAATCTTTTTTAATATCTTTAAAATTATAAATTTCACCATTAAAAGTAATTACCATGTTATTTTTTTCATTACTGATTGGTTGTCTACCACCTTTAAGGTCAATAATTGATAAACGACGAAAACCCATGGCAATATCAGAATCGATATAATAATTTTCATCGTCAGGTCCACGGTGACTAATTGCATCAGTCATTTTTTTAATTTCATCTTTAGACTTTTCTTTTTTATTTATATATCCAACAAATCCACACATAAAAATTTTCCTTTCTAATATTTCCAATAGCCATTTTTATAATCTTTGAAATATCTAAAATGTTTCCTAATCAAAAATAAAATACGTTTAAAGGGCATGTCCTTTTTATAAATTAAAGGATTAACTACTTTTTTGGCTTTATATAATTCCATTGCTTTTTTCTTAAATTCATCATTGACAACATATTTTTTGATAATTCGTTTTGGTACATAAGTTAATAATAATTCTTTGTCAGCTAAGGCAAAGTCTTTTTCTATACCATAAACTAAATCGTCAACTACCAATTTAACTAAATTATAGCCAGCTGCTGCTACATAATAACTGCATCTTCCTTGACGAGCATTAATTTCTAAAATTTTATATTTTCCATCACGCTTATCGTATTTAATATCAAGTTCTGCTAAACCCTTAAAATTAATTTTTTCCATAAACTTTTTAAAGTCCATAATAACTTTTTTATCATAGCCATTTGTACTAAAACCATTTATTAAACAGGCTGCATTACCAATCATTTTAGAAGTATGTTCTTGAAGTCCAATTTGGGCAAAAGCAAATAATTCACATTTACCTTTGGAAGAACAATAAACAACCCCATCATGTAAGGCACTATCATCGCCTGGGATATATTCTTGAATAATCAATTTGCCCTTATAGGTACTTTTTCTAAAACAGTCCAATGTATAATTAACTTCATCCATATTGTTTAACTTATAAATCTTTTTTTTGCCCGCAAATTCAATATGGTTAAAATCAATAACATCATTGGGTTTAATAATAACTGGGAAGTCAAAATCAATTTTAAGTTTATCATTTAAATCATAAATAATGGTTTTTGGCAAAAATCCTGAATCCTTATATTTTTCATAAAACAGATCTTTCATCATTAAAGAATCTAAAAAATCTAAGGAAACGTAGTTAAAAACAATACGAGAATCGAGCTTGTCTTTGTTAGCTACTAGTCCTCTTGCATAAGTTTCATTTGAGCTAATACAAACTATTTTATCGGCCTTAATATTTTTAACATATTCGTTTATTACTGAAGCAAATTCATTGATATTCCATAATCTATTATCATAGGTTGCTTCAACAATATTAGAATGATTAACAAAACTCATAGGTTGATTAGAAATAACTTTGGCTTTACGTCCATATGCTTCATGGACGCATCTTGCCATATAATAAGCATTCGCATCACTACCTAAAATAATTACTTCAAAATCCATATTATCAAATCCTTCTAGTATTTAATTTCCGTAATTTTTTCATTTTCTTTATATACTCTTGGAACTCTGTTTGTAACTGAGGTAAACAATTGATAAGCACTTATTCCAAGTTCTTTAGTTTTCTTAGAAATGTTATCATAAATAATTACTTCATCATGAAGTTTAACGGAATCATCAATTTTAACTGTTGTCATATCCATGCCAAGCTCCCCAATAATTGGATATTCTTTATTGCCAATTTTAACCATGAGTCCTTCATTTTGTTTTAATAATCCGTCGGCAAAGCCAATTGGCATAATTCCTATTTTCATATCAGTATCAGCTATGTATTTGGCTCCATATCCAACATATTCTGAAGCTTTGACATCTTTAATACACATAATTTCAGAATGTAAACTAAAAGCTGTTTTCAAATTTAAATTGTTGGAAAAATTAATCGGGCTAATGCCATTTTTTTTAATATAATGATTTCTTTTAATAAGCCTAAGACCAGTAGGAGCATTCATTTTTTGGGCAAAACCATACATAATAATACCTAGTCTCACGCCATTGACAAAGTCTGGTTTATTATGCTGAACTAATGTTAATGAACGACCTAAATGAACAATTGGGATTTTAGATAAATCAATTAAACTAGTAATTTCTTTAAAATTATTGATTCCATCATCAAAGTGTTTGTCCCACATTCCACTAGTCGCAAAATGTGAATAAAGGCCTTCAAGAGTTAAAGAACTATTCATAATTTCATCAAAAACTTTCTTGACATCATTTTTATCTTTAAACCCTAAGCGGTTCATTCCATTATCAATCTTAATATGAACTTTTAATTCTAAATTTTTATTAAGTTTTGTAAAGTAATCTATATCTGGAATTGTAATTGTAATATTATTTTTAACACATATATCTAAATACTCATGTCTAATGGGTTCTAAACATAAAATCGGGATGTTCGCATTTCTTTTTCTAATACTTAAACATTCTTCTAAAGAAGAAGCTGCTAAATAATTAATTCCGCCTTTAATTAAAGCATTTATGCAGTAGTCTCCGTGGCCATAAGCATTTGCTTTAACTACACCAATATAATATTTATAAGGATACTTGTTTACAATTTCCTTTACATTTTCCTCTAAAATGTTTAAATCAATTAAAGCATAAGTTTTTCTATACATCGTCTTCACCTTATTTCCTTAATATAAACATTATATAATATTTTACACTTTAAAGCAAACGTTAAGTTAAATGGGCTTAAATGTAAAATTTAAATTTGACTGTACATTTTTTTTTAGTTGTGATATAATACAAAGCAGGTGATTGGGAATATGATTGAGACAATTAAGAATACGCTTGACGCAAATGAAAATATTACAAAGGAAGTCAAAGAAGACTTATTGGAACTAATAATTATCTTCAATCATAACTTCAAAGATATTGATTTAGCTAATCTTAATGAACGACTTAAGACTCTAATTATAAAAAGGGAAAGCATGTTTCTGATAAAACTTCCATGTAAATATAATCCATATACAAATGAACTTCTTATTAATCTGGGATTATTCGAGGAATGTGATGCAAGGCATTGGCTTATGCATTGCTTGCTTGGAATGATAACTGCTAAAGATAATTATTATGGATTTAATAATGAACAAGATTCATTACTCGCTTTGAATGAGGGGTATACTGAAATCATTACTAATAATTTGGTTGGTGATGTTGAAAATAATTTCTTTACTGATGAAATTATAATGACTAATTTGATTGGTAAATTAATTGGTGAAGATACTTTATTCGATGCCTATTTTACAAATGATTCGCAAAAAGTACTTATGGCAATGTTAGAAGCGGAGGCAAAATAATATGGAAAAAGATATAACAAGATTAGATAAAATGAACAGTAATTTTATTGGAAAACAAGTTGGAAAGCCATCAGAACTTTTTGTTATGGCAAGTGAATTTGCTAGTGATCATCCAACACTAATTGATGCTATAGAATGTCAAGCATGTTTCACAGAAGAATGTCTCGATGGTGATTTTGTTGGCCAATCACGAGAACAATTTATGATAAATATTGAAGAAATAAGAAAAGCTAGCTCATATAAACAAGATAATTCTATGCAAAAAGCTGCATAATTAACTAACGTTGGTTAGTTTTTTTCTAAATATAAAGGAGAAGTTATGTCAAATTATAAATATAGTTATTTACAGAAGCAAATTTTAAATAGTTTATCTATAGATAAGGATAATTCATGTTTCATTATTTCTTTGTATGACACTACTGTTCATAATTATCAAATTAATTTATTTCAAGACGATGAAGAGCCAGAAATGATTCAAAGTATAAAGAGGGCTATATTACTATTTATAAATACTGTAGTATCAAATCCAAATTTTGATACGACTAATTTAGAAGCTAATTTAAACAAAAATATAGTTATTGGAGTGGAGATGGGCGATGGTGATTCTAATGCTGGTACGACTACTTTCGATGAATCAAAAAATCTTTTTGGCATCTTTGCTGATCATAATTTAGTAACAACTGGAGTAATTTATCATGAACTTTTCCATTTGGCTTCAAGACCAAAAGTCAAACATACCTTTAGCCGTGGGCTTAAGGAAGGTTATACTGAAGCTCTTGCTCATCGCTATTTTGAAAAGGAAAAAGTTTCTTACCCTGATGATGTGAGTTTGGCTTTAGAACTTGAAAAAATAGTTGGAAGAGATATTATGGAAGAAGCTTATTCTAAAGGTGATGTTTCTATAATTAAAGCATCTTTAGGAATAGAAGAAGATAATCCAGATTTTAATAGGTTTTGTCAAAGTTTAGATTTGTTATTAGGTTCATATTATCGTACAAATGCAGGCAATGTTCTTTTAGATGAAGGAAGAAGAGTAGAAAACGCTAAAGAAGTTGCGGCTATAAGCTTAAGTAATTTATCAAGTAAACTAAATGATAGGAAGCCTAAGCCACAAAGAAAGTAGTTATTGGAAAAATTCAAATAAAAATATACCCTAAAATAGAATGATTGTGTTATAATGTATATGGATGAAGGAGACTTCATAAAAAAGGATATGTCTAACTTTTGCCTGGTTAGGTACATTCCAAGTTTTGGTCGCACACTAATACTCTAGCTGAACGTTAGTGTGCTTTTTCTTTAAAATAGAAATTTGTATGTCAATACAAAAACTAAAGTAAAGAGGAGTAAGATAACAAAAGAAAGTAGTTATTGGAAAAATTCAAATAAAAATATACCCTAAAATAGAATAA
>CAZZCM010000015.1:0-15528 GCA_964652445.1 uncultured Muribaculaceae bacterium
AGAAGAAGATAAAAAGTATATTGAAAAGAGCGGTAGATATATATATTACGAATTTACTAACGAATCAATAAAAGATATTGTCACTAAAAATATAAGTGATGTTACTACTGAAGAGTGGAGAAGTTTAGTACAAATGTTATACCCAACTAATATGATTTGTAGTGGATTATTTCAACCAATACTTATATTTAGAATAGGTAGACTTGGCGATAGAATTGACCCACCAATAGAGGCTTTTAATTCCCTAGATGATTTAAAAGACGGTACTTGTTTATTAATTAGAATTATAGACTTTATAAAAAAGAATAGTGATTTTACCATTAATCCAACTTGGTATAAACATAAAGAAAAAGTTTTGGAGGAGGCAAAAAAATGTCGCAGTGAGGTAAGGCTATGATACCAGAAATTGAAAAAATTATGAATAAATATTATATAGAATTTTTGCAAAAAGAATTATTAAAAGAAGATATATCTAAATATACAAAAGTTTATATTTTAGCTGAAATAAACAAATTAAAGAAATACATATGAAAAAGTAAAAGAAAACGTGGGGTGATATCATGATATCAGAAGAAAAAGAAGCGGACAAGATAATGAATGAATTAGACAACATTATGACAGAGCATAAGCCAAGCTATGAAAAAATAGCAAGTCTATTTATTAAATCTACAAAGACTACAAGTAGGATAAAAGAAGTGTCAGTTCAATCAAGTCCGAGCAGACATTCCCAAGAAGATTTATGGTTAAATTTTGTACAAGCTACTATTGATTTTCAAAAATTAGAACAGTTTTACAATAAATTAAGTTACACTAGGAACAAAAGCGAAAGAGATATCAAGATATATCTTGATAAAACAGAAATATTGCCTAAAAAAGGATATAATAATACTGAAATAAACGAAATTATCGAACTAAAAACCAAACTTGGTAAAAGACAAATTAATGGAATTGTAAAAAAAATTAGAGAAAAATTAAAAAAATTTTAAAAATTTCCCACTTATTTCCCACTTGACAATTATAATGTGTATAATGAGCATGATTAGAAGTAATTATGTTCAGAAGCTAATTTTTCATTAGCTTGCCCCTTTTTATTCTTTATAGCTAATGCTACCATAATTGGTAGCTTACTGGTAATATATAGTACCAATATGCACGATAAGTAACGTGTCAGCAAGGTTGATCTCTTGCTGGTTCCGACTGATAATCGGACTTACTCGGGGCAGTACCGAGTTGGGAAACGCATGCAAAGCAATATATTATTGGTAAGGTGCTAATTAATAGCAACAAAACCCCTAGCGGGTCAGTAAACTCACTCAATGTAAGTTTTTTTATGAAAGAAAGGAGAGTTAAAAAATGGAAAAAGTGATAACTATAGCAAATAAAAATTATAAAATGAAAGCGAGTGCTTATACCCAATTTTCGTATAAAGATTTAACACATCGAAGTTTCTTGAACGATTTGCAATCATTAGTTAAGTTAACAGAAAGAGAAAATGAGGTATTCGACTTTGAAGAGCTTGACAACGTAACAGAATTATTATTGAAAATTGCTTTTGTTATGATAAAGGAAGCCGATGATAAGCAAGTTGTCGATTATAAATCATTCTTACAATCAATTGATGGCATGTATGATGATGATAAATGGATAACCGAAGTATTAGAATTAGCATGTTCACCCTTATCAAGGCGATTACAAAAATAGCAATACATCAGATGACAACGAACCAATAGACGAGTATGAAGTAGTCGCCATTGCTAAAAAATTAAATATAACATTCGAGGAGATGAAGCAAATGAGTTTCGTATCTTTAATAAATATTTTGCTATCTAGTGTTGATACAACAAGCGAGCAAAAAGAAAGGAAAGCGACACAAAAAGATATTGATAATGTGTTTGGTTAGGTGAAAAGATGTTAAAAATAATTATACAAATACTAATGGTGGTTATGATTTTGGCAACTATCAAGACGATAAAAGACAATAAAATAAAATATAAAATAGAAAATTATATTATCAGCATAATTATATATACGATTATAATTATGCTTTTATTTTAGGAGGTGAGAGAGTATGAAAAAAGTAAAAGTTATTAAACCATTTTATCAAGCTAAAGGTAAAGAGCTATACGTAGATGATGATAGATATGACGAGCTTATAAAATTGGAATTAGTAGAAGAAGTAAAAACAAAAGCTGTCAAAAAAGAAAAAGCTAGTTTATCATCTAAAACTAAATCGATTGAAAAGGCGATTAAGTGACAAGAGCAGAGTTTTACCAAACAAAGGTATGGAAACAAGTCAGAAAAAATGTATGGTTAAAGCAATCGTGCTTATGTAATAGATGCCATAGAGCTGTATATGTTAATGGTATAAGTGAGTACATTCCAAAGGAAAGAAGATTGAAAGGTATTGTTCATCACAAAGAATATTTAACAGATACTAATTTTAATGATGATAATATAGCACTCAATGAAGATAACCTTGAGGGACTATGTATTGATTGCCACAACAAAGAACACTTCACTACTTTAGCAACAAGGGAAGATGTTATATTCGACAAAGATGGTAATTTAATCCCTAAACGTTAATCCCCCACCAAAGGCAAAAATGAGTGTTTTTAGGACAACGAGGCATGGAGGTACAAAAAAACTGCGTTTCGCACGCATAACCCCCCCTAATTTTGGAAAGAAGGTGAATTATGGCGAAAAAGAGACCAATCAATTTAAAATCAGTGAAAACAGCTTTCAAAGAGATGGATACTGAAAAAGGTAAACTAGGTTTAAGTCTTTTAGAAGAAGCAGAATTCATGAAAACGACATTAGAAGAACTAAAGCAGAACATTAATGAAAATGGTGTTGTGACGAAAATGTGTCAAGGGGAATATTACATTGATCGTGCTAACCCATCATTAAGCCAATATAATTCACTTGTAAAAAATTACAATTCTACGATAAAACAAATCAGTGATTTATTGGAAATTTCACCATCGGGTGGCAAAGAAGATGAATTCGACGCATTCAACAAGTAACATCGAAAAATACAATGAATGGATAGCATTAAATCCAAACAAGGTTAATAAAAAAATTAAGGTTGTTTACGAAAAATTATTAAATGATTTAAAAAATGGTATAACAGTGGAATTTACGAATGAAGAAACTGGTGAAGTAGAAAAAAAAGACTATATTTTTGATGAAAAAAAAGGACAAAGACCAATTGAGTTTTTGGAAAAATTTTGTAAACACTCAAAGGGTAAATGGGCAAATAAATCTATTGAATTAGAGCTATGGCAAAAAGCTTTTTTAGAGTCAGTTTATGGATTTGTAGATAAAGCAACAGGCTTACGCAAATATAAAAAAGTAGTCCTTTGTGTTGGTAAAAAAAATGGAAAAAGTTTCATGGTCAGTGGTCTAGGACTTTTCGGTTTAACGTCTGACGGCGAAAGTGGTGCAGAGATTTATTCAGTCGCGATGGCGAAAGACCAAGCTAAAGTAATTTGGGATGAAGCAAAAAATATGGTTGGTAAAAGTCCAGTCTTAAAAAAAAGACTAAGGAAAACACTCAGTGGTATTTATTACGATAAAGAAAATTCTGTTTTTAGCCCGTTAGCTAGTAAGACCGATAGTCTTGATGGTAAAAATCCATACTATATTCTTGAAGATGAATTTTGGGCGTGGACGGACATGCAATTAGTTACTATTATGGAAGATGGAGTTTCTACTAGAGAGCAACCCTTAATTTTTGCCACGTCGACAATGGGGACTGTTCGTGAAAGAGTTTTCGATTCGGAGTATTCATATTGCGAAAGGGTAATTAAAGGTTACCTAGGAGAACCAGACGGGATAGTCGATGAAACAATCTTACCAATAATCTATGAACTAGATGAAGAAAAAGAATGGTTAAACGAAGAAGCTTGGTATAAGGCTAACCCTAATTTGGGTGTATCAAAAAAAATTGAGTATTTGAGAAACCAAGTCTTAAAAGCAAAAAACGACCCATCTAAATTGCCTAATTTGTTGTGTAAAGATTTTAATGTTAGACAAAACGACGCACAAAGTTGGTTAATGTACGATGAGCTTAATAATGAAAAACAGTATAAAGATTTTAGCAATTGTTATTGTATAGGTGGCTGTGATTTATCAAGCACAACCGATTTAACTTGTGCGACTTTATTAGGATATCAAGATGGTGAAATTAAAGTAAAACAAATGTATTGGATACCAAGTAATAAATTAGATTATAAAATAAATGACGACAAAATACCTTATGATATTTGGCATAAAAATGGCTGGTTAAGATTGAGTGAGGGGTCTAAAGTCGACTATAAAGATGTTACAAAATGGTTTATTGAACAAATACAAGAATACGATTTAAGACCACTATGGGTAGGATATGATAGTTGGAGTGCACAATATTGGTGTAATGAAATGCTTGAACAAGGCTTTGACATGCTCGAAGTCAGACAAGGTGCTAAAACAATGTCTACGCCAATGAAACAAATGAAAGCTGATTTAATTGATAAAAAAATTAATTACAACAATAATCCAATTTTAAAATGGTGCTTGTCAAACGTTTACATAAAGCAAGATGATAACGAAAACATAAGACCAGTCAAAGGAAAATCGAGACAAAGAATAGATGGTGCGGTAAGCTTAATCGATGCTTACTGCATTTTTGTTGAAAAACAGCAAGAATATTTAGATTTTATAGGGAGGTAAAAAATGGCAAAGAAAGAAAAAAGAAGTTTATTCAGTAAAATTTTTGGAAATAACAACAACACTGTTGCCCCATCAACTGCTACTGATTTTCATTTTTTGAATGGATATAAAGTGCAATTTACTAATTATGATGGCAAATATTATGATGAAGCTGACGTCCGTGCATGCGTAGATGCGATAGCTAGAAATGGGGCAAAATTTAATCCTAAACATATAAGACAAGATAAAAAAGGATTTACTAGTGTTAACGATAATTTACAAAGATTGTTAAGTAGACAGCCAAATGAGATACAAAACGCTTATAAATTCTATTATCAAATTATAAGTGAACTACAACTTTTCAATAATTCAATAACCTATATTTTAAAAGATGAAAATTTAAAAATAGTAGGGTTATATCCGATCCATTTTCGTACTATTAAATTTTACGAATATCAAAATGAAATATATTTGGAATTCCAGTTTGGAAATGGCAAAAAAAGGTTTGTTGCTCTAAAAGATTGTATACATTTAACAAGGTTTGTTAGTGAAGATGGGTTTATGGGTGGCAACAATAAACCAATAATTAAAACTTTGTCAATAAAACATGTCCTAGACGAGGGCATAGTCAACGCCATAAAAACAACGCAAGCAATCAAAGGAGTAATCAAATCTACTAAAACAATGTTACGACCAGAAGATGTTAAAAAAATGCGAAATCAATTTGTTAAAGATTTTATTGAAAATGCCGATGAAAGCGGAATCGGGGGGTTGGACGCCACGACCGAATTTACACCAGTTAAAGTAGAACCGAAGACCGCAGAAGAATTTCAAATTAAAAGTATTGATAATAAACTGTTATCTTATTATGCCGTTAATGAAAATATTATCCAATCTAAATATTCTGAAGATGAGTGGAATGCTTTTTATGAAAGCGTACTTGAACCTATCAGTCTTCAAATGGGGTTAGAATTTACGAACAAATTATTTAGTCCTACCGAGATTTATCACGGAAATGAGATTATTTTCACTAGCAATAGGCTTCAATACGCAAGTAACAATACTAAAATAAATTTATTACGATATGGAAACAACATAATGACCATAAATGAGATGAGAGAAGTGTTCAATCTAGAGCCAGTCGAAGACGGCGATAAGCGAATGCAAGACTTAAACCATATCAGTAGCGATAAAGCTGACCAATATCAAATTGGCGATAATCAAAACGATGACCAAAATAGTAATAATGATGAGGGAGATGAGAAAGATGAAAACTAAAGAAGTAAGATGTTTAAATTTAGATTTAGAAATGAGAGTGTTAGAAAGTGAAGAGATGATTATAGAGGGTTATCCAGTAGTTTTTAATAGCCCAGCTACTCACGGATATACAGAAGTAATATCTGAAAAAGCTTTTGATAATACAGATATGTCCGATGTAGTGCTTAGATATAATCACCATGACTCTTTTATATGTTTAGCACGTACTAGAAATAAATCACTAGAACTAACTAAAGATGAAAAAGGGTTAAAAATGAGGGCAACATTAAACCCTAATATACCAGAACATAAATCAATTTATGAGGGTATTAAAACTGGTTTATTGGATAAAATGAGCTTTTCGTTTACAACACGCGGTGAAGAATGGGACTACGAAAGCGACACAAGAACAATCACCGATATTGACAAATTGTATGATGTTGCTGTTGTAGACCAACCTTTTTATGATAGTACATCAATTTATGCTCGTTCAATAGGTGAAACTGAAAATAGATTTAAAAAATCAAAAAAATTAGAACAAGCAAAACAAGAATTGTTAAAAAAACTAGGTTAATTCGATTATGAAAAAAGAGCTGGATAGTTCTTTTTTTGTTGGTGGACACTGACTAAATCGTTTAATAAAGGCTGGATAGCCGTAATAAGAATGATGGAAGCTTTAAAGATTATCAAAATTAGAAGGAGGTAATCAAATGAAAAGATTACAAGAAATTGAAAGTCGTAAGACTGAAATTAAAGCTCTTTTAGAAACTTTGGAAAGCGAAGAAGAAGTAAGAAAGCTTAATGAAGAAGTTGACGCTTTGAATGCGGAAGCAAAAGAACTAAAAGAAGCTGAAAAAAGAAAAAACATTGCTGAAAAACTTAAAAAAAATGAAGTTGAAGCAAAAAAAATTGAGGAGGAAGAAGAAATGGAAAACAAATTTAATCTAGCAAGTCCTGAGTATAGAAGTGCTTGGGCAAAAAAATTGATGGGTCTATCTGACGATAGATTTACCGAAGATGAAAAAAGGGCATTAGGTGATGCTGTTACTACTACAGCTACAGATTTTGTGGCTTCTGCCGACAATGTACAAGGAGTAAATAATGGCGGTCTATTTATCCCAACAACTGTTAGAAGTGAGTTGATGGAATTAATTTCACAACAATCACCAATTTTCAACGATATTAGAAAATTACAAGTTGCTGGTAACATTGACCTACCATACTTATTTAGCTCTGATGATGCTGAATGGTATGCTGAACTAGAAGATACCAAGAACGAAGGTGCAGAATTTAGAAATATGCAACTTACTGGTTGGGAACTTGCCAAAGACATCGTCATTACTTGGAAATTAGAGGAAATGACCGTTGACTCATTCATCAGCTTTATTTTAGATGAATTATCAAACAAAATGGGTAAAGCTTTGGTAAATGCTGTTATTTATGGTGATGGACAAAATAAACCAACTGGTGTTACAAATGGTTTAGAGGCTATTACCACTGGTGAAACTGCAATCGACAGAGTGTTAGAAACATACAAAGCTTTGTCAGAAGATGCAAGAGTTGGTGCAAAAGTTTATGTTTCTACTGACACTAACTTGGATATTATTTCATACCAAGACAAAAACGGTAATTATCCTTTTATTGCTGGTATTCCAAGTGTAAGTGGTTTTTCAATCACTGTCGACCCTTATTTAAAAGGTACTGATATTGTCGCTGGTAATATGAGAAACTATATTCTTAATGAAGTTGTTTCCCCTAGAGTTGAAAAAGAAAGAACTGTTAAGGGTAGAAAAGTTACCTACGGTGGTTATGCTATTTATGATGGTAAAGCAAGACCAGATTATTTTGCCTTAGGACAAAAAGCAACCACTGCTTAAGAAAGTGAGTGATAGGCTATGCTAGAAGAAATAAAAAAATTTCAAGGTATTAATCATAATGAGTTTGATACTATTATTCAAAATTATATTGATGCTGCCAAATTAGATTTAATGGCTATTGGTATAGCCGAGGACAAAATTAATAATGAAGATAAGCTAATCATGATAGCCATTTACACTTATGTTTTAAGTTTTTTAGATGTTAACAATAGCGAAATGTTTGCCCATTCTTATGCTATGCAAAAAGATGTATTAAGGCATTTGGGCGAGTATAAATAATGGAATATACTGAAATTGTTTATCTCATATCGCAAGTAAAAGAGGAAGATAATATTGGTAATGTCGTTTCTTCCTCTGAAACATCTAAAAAAATATATGCAAAAAAACAAAGTGTAAAAACAAGTGAATATTATAATGCTGTTCAGATAGGTTTAAGTCCATCAATAGAGTTTGTTATAAAAAGGCTTAATTATAGTAATGAAGAAGAATTGGAATGGAACAACGAAAGATATTCAATAATTAGAACTGTTGACCCAAAAAACCAATTTGATATTGTGTTAGTTTGCGGTAAGAAAATAGGTATATGAGTAAGCATAACTCTTTTTTAGATATTGAAGATATATTAAACGATTATTCACATGATATTCAAGATGGCATTACTGAAAAAGCAATTGAAATAGCAAAAGAGGGACAAAAAGAATTAAAAGCGACATCGCCTAAAAATAAAAAAAATACTCAACATAGGGGAAGATATGCTAAAGGTTGGAGAGTAAAAACAAAAAAGGGACTTGGATACGTCGACTGCGTTATTTATAATGCGACCGACTATCAATTAACCCATTTACTTGAAAACGGACACTTAACCAGATGGGGAGGTAAAGTTGAACCTATAAAACACATTGCACCAGTTAATGAAAAGTGTGCTAAAAATTATGAAAAAGGGTGTATTAAAGTTATACAAGGAAAAGGTGATTAAGAATGAAACATGAAAATTTATTTAAAATTTTAAAACAAGTTGGCATTCCAGTTGCCTATGACCATTTTGAAGATAACAAAATAACACACCCACCTTTTATGGCTTATCGTGAACAATCACCAGATAGTTTTAAAGCAGATAACATAGTTTATTCTGCTTTTTTTAACTATGAAATAGAACTGGTTACCCAAAAAAAAGATGTAGAACTAGAAGAAAAGATATCTGATTTATTAAATGAAAATGAAATTCCTTACGAAAAAAATGATGAAGTATGGGATAACGAAGAGAAAATTTATCATATTTTTTATGAAATTTAGAGGGAGGTAATAAAATGAAAGTAAAATTTGGTTTAAAAAACGTGCATATTGCTCCAATCACTGCTATTAGTGATACAGCATACACTTATGGGGATATTATCAAAGTACCAGGTGCTGTAAACATTTCGTTAGAACCACAAGGCGATTCTAACGATTTTTTCGCAGATAACGTTAAATATTTTTCCGATTATGCGAATAATGGGTATTCTGGTGATCTTGAACTTGCCCTGATAACCGATGAAATCCGTGAAAAGATTTTTGGAGAAACTAAAGACGCAAATGGTGCATATCTTGAAAATGTTAATGACTCATTCACTCCTTTTGCTTTAGGTTTCCAAGTTGAGGGCGATGAAAAGGGAAGAAAATTTTGGTATTACAACTGCACATGCTCTCGTTCTAAAAACGAAGCTAAAACGATGGAAAGTTCAAAAGAACCATCAACAGATAGCTTGACCATTACTAGTATGGCACGTAATACCGACGGTAAAGTTAGAGTGTTGCTTACTGAAACAGCTGACAATAAAACAGCTTATGACTCTTTCTTCAACGAAGTGTATGAAGAAGTAACCACTGCATGATCATACTACTCATTTAGTGAGTAGTAAAAAGACTACTTTTATTAATAAGTAGTTTTTTTAGTATTCGCGAAAGAGGTGAAAAAAATGGCAAATAAAAAGATACAAGGAATAACAATCGAAATTGGCGGCTCAACAACAAAATTGAATGATGCCTTAAAATCCACCAACAAAGTTATCTATTCAACAAACAGTGAATTAAAACAGCTTAAGAGTGCTTTGAAGCTAGACCCCAAGAATACTGAATTATTAGCACAAAAACAAGAATTATTAAAAAAGAACATTCAAGAAAGTACCAATAGATTAAATGCTTTAAAAGAGGCTCAAAGGCAAATGGGTGCTTATAATTCACTAACCGACGAACAAAAGGAAAATTATCGTGCTTTATCTGTTGAAATTGCAAAATCGGAAACTGCAATCAAAAAGATGAATAGTGAATTAAGACAAACTAATCACATCGATTTTTCAAAGGTTAAAGCAACATTACAAAAAGTTGGAGATATTGCTAGCGAAGTTGTGAAGAAGGTAGGACAAGTTGCCGTTGGCGTTTCCACCGCTATGGCTAGTGTAGTAGCGATGGGTGTAAAATCTTATGCTCAATTAGAACAAAGTATTGGTGGGGTTGAAACCTTATTTGGCGAAAACGCCCAGAAAGTAATTGATAACGCAAATAAAGCGTATCAAACAGCGGGTGTATCTGCCAACGAGTATATGCAAGGAGTTACCTCATTTAGTGCCAGTCTTTTACAATCTTTAAGTGGTGATACGTCTAAGGCTGCCGACATTGCTGATATGGCATTTCGTGATATGTCAGATAATGCTAATAAATTTGGTACCGACATGAGTTCTATCCAAGACGCTTACCAAGGGTTTGCAAAACAGAACTACACCATGCTTGATAACTTAAAATTAGGTTATGGTGGTACTAAAACAGAGATGGAACGTTTATTAAAGGACGCACAAGAGATATCGGGTGTAAAATACGATATTAGTAACTTAAGTGATGTATATAATGCTATTCATGTTATACAAGAAAAATTAAAGGTTACTGGCACGACCGCTCAAGAAGCATCGAGCACAATAAGTGGAAGTGCCAATTCAATGAAGTCTGCGTTTGACAATTTTTTAAATGGTAGTGGAACACCCGAGCAACTAGGTTCTACTATTACTACCTTTATGAATAATGTTGCAAATGCAATTACTAAATTAGCACCACAGATTTTAAGTGGTTTAGTTCAAGTGATTGAAAACGTAGCTCCACAACTTGGTAGCTTATTAATTACGTTATTACCACAATTACTTGAAGCTGTTCAAAACTTAATAAATTCGTTATTTACTATGATTTCGCAAAATGTTCAACCAATTGCTGATATGGTTGTTAATTTGTTAACAAGTTTTGTTGATTTTATTTTGCAAAATTTACCTATGATGATTGAAGTTGGTTTTCAGCTTCTCATTGCTTTAGCAGAGGGTATTGTTCAAAGTTTACCAGAATTAATACCTAAAATAATACAAGTTATCATTGAAATAATGAACATATTTAATCAAAATTTTGACAAAATTTTAGAGATTGGAGTTCAAATCATTATCGGTATTATCCAAGGTTTGATTAATTCTATTCCAACTATATTACAAAATTTACCAACAATATTGATGGCTATAATTAACTTTTTCGCAGCGGGTAAATTGTTATCTGTTGGTGCAAACTTATTAAAAGGTCTTGGTAGTGGGCTTATCAAAGCCATTCCAGAACTTATCAAAAAACTTCCACAAATTATATCAAATATAATAAATTATTTTAAAACGAATGGAATAAGTGCTTTCAAAAATATTGGTGGAGATTTAATAAAAGGGTTATGGAATGGTATAAAGAATGTTAAAAACTGGATTTTAGATAAGATAAAAGGCTTCGGAAAATCGATATTAAATGGGCTAAAAAGCTTTTTCGGTATACATTCACCATCGACTGTTATGCGTGATATGATTGGTGTAAATTTATCAAAGGGTATTGGTTTAGGTTTTGAAAAAGGAATGCCGGCAACATTATCTAAAGTTAAAAATGCGATGGGCAATTTAACTTCAAGCATAAAAATTACACCGTCAAATGACCTTAATTTGAATGCAACATCGCCTGACACTAATTTATTTACTGGTGGACAAGACACTTTTAATCTTACTATAAATAATAATTCAAAATATACTTCACCAGCGGAAAATGCACGATTGTTTAGACAAGAACTGCAACTATATCAATTAAAACATAAGAAAGTGAGAGGATAACATGGGAATATTAACGACAACACGAAAAATTGTATGTGAAAACAGCTTTGGTTATAAACTAGAGTTTGGCTACCATTATCCTTTTTATTTAGATAGTTATTCGGGTATTCACGAATATTCTGGAGATGTTGCAACAATTAAAAGTGCTTTTGGTGTAGGTGTTACTTATGTTGGTACATCTGTTAATTCAAGAAATATCACATTAACGATTGCTTTTAAAAATAATAATTTGTTGCAATCACGAAGAAAAGCAATTTACAATATCTTTAATTTAAAAGATGTTGGTACTTTGTATTTTTACGAGGGGGATATTGAAAGAAAAATCCGTTATTATGTTGAAAAAGTTACGCCAACTGAAAAAGGTAATTACTGTTATTTTACTATAAGCTTAATTTGTCCTAGTCCTTATTTTATGGACACAGAGGAAACTATCGCCACCCTTAATAACTGGGAAAAATATCTTCAATTTCCACTTGAAATTCCAGACGACGTAGGTATTGAATTTGGATATCAAAACGAGTCTACAACGATAGAAATAGAAAACAATTCTCATATTGATTATGGGTTAATCATTAACTTTACTGCCAATGGCGAAGTTGTAAATCCAGGATTAACTAACACTTCTAACGGTGAAGAAATGAAATTAAACTACTCCCTATCCGCAGGCGAGCAAATAATTGTTACTACTTATGATAACGAAAAGAGTATAACTTATGTTGACCAAAACGGAAATGAAAGCGATGTTACAAATTCGCTTGTGTTTGGGACAAAATTTTTACAAGCTAGCTATGGTATAAACAAATTTATCCCAACTGCCGATGATGGACTGGGTAATTTAGATGTTGCAATACGCTATTGCAATTACTATGAAGCTTGTTAGAAGGTGAAAAAATGGCAATAAAATTAATCGAAAAAGATACTGGTATTTTGGGTTATGGGCAAGATATTTTATATGCAGAAGGAAAATATTGGTTAGTATCAGAAAGCCCAGCTAAAATATGTTATTCTGAAGATTTAGAAAATTGGACGGAAATTAAATTAAATGATGACCATTTAGAACCGAGCCATTTAGCGTATGGCAATGGTATTTTTGTTTTAACGGGTAGTTCTGGTTATACGTCTAACACTTATATTTATTACTCTAACGATGGTGGTTATAAGTGGGTGCCAGTAACCATATCCACTGGTCAAACATTTTCGATAAATTCCAACACTTGCAAGTTTATTAATAACCGTTTTATATTTACTCTTGGATATTATAATTATACTATCAGTACGGGCATTAGAAATTGGACGACGATATTAATATACGAAAGTAAAGATGGGAAAAACTGGACAAAGCATTCCTATAAATATGTGGGTTCAAAAGAAATTGACCCAATGGATATTGAATATCACAATGGACTATATGTTCTCGTTGGTGAGACAGGTTCAATATTTACATCGCCCGACCTTAATAACTGGACACAGAGAACATCGGGCGTTACCAACAAGCTTGTTGGTATCTCGTATGGTAAAAATAAATTTGTTATATCGGGCGACAAGGGGACAATTTTAACTTCCAGTGATGGGAAAAACTGGACAAAGCAAGAAAGTGGGACAACATCTTATTTAATACGTTCGAGATACTCTAACGGAATGTACATTGTCGTCGGTTATAACGCAACAATTTTACAATCAATTGATGGTGAGTTATGGACTAATATTTCCAATAAAAGTTCAGGTCTTCGATACGGTCTTACAGTGAATGATAACCGTTTTGTTATATCATCAGGCACATATGTCACCACTGGAACTATCCCCATTTTTTATTTTGATGTTACTAGAGTTTTAGCAAAAACTAGCGATTCAAGTTTATTTTTCTTTAACCAAAATTTAAACTTATTAGGTATTATTGACTATTTTATATCATTAAGGTGGCAACGAAAATATTTTGAAGCTGGCGAATTTGAGATTGTCTTGCCGGTCAACAATTATACTTTAAAATTAATAGATTTTGATGTTCTGATTATGAGAAACAACTATACAGAGGCAGGAATTATTGAAAATATTGAATTTAATGATAACGGTACGGACGAAGAGGTTACGATCAGTGGTAGGTTTTTATCCTCGCTTTTAGAGAGACGCATTGTAAAATCAAAAATTAATTTTTCGGGAAACACCATTGAGGGTATGAATACTATAGTAGACGCAATGACTCCTCTAACCGATTTATGGGAAACAGAAGTTGTGAGCATGTCATCAAAGACAATTACTTTTCAATGTACATATAAAAATGTTTATGAGTATTTATGTAAGTTAAGTCAATATTCAGCAATCGCGTTTAGGATAGTACCAAACGTTGACGCTAAAGTTTATATGTTTGAAGTATGGCAAGGAAAAGATAGAAGTGCAGACCAAAATGAAAATGAACAGTATTCATTTAGTGATGATAATTATAATATCGAGCAAGGTAGTTTAGTTTTATCTCATAAAACTAAGGTTACTTATTGTTTAGTTGGTGGTAGCGGAGAAGATACAGCTCGAATATTATCGGAAGTAGATGATGGGTCTACTGGGTTTGACCGATATGAAGTCTTCTCTGACCAAAAGTCCCTTAGTAGTGATAATCTTAGTACTACTGACTATCAGAACCAATTAAAAACAGTTGGCGAAGGTAACTTATCCGATGGAAGTTTTCAATTAGAAGTTACCGCAACCAATGTTGGTGATTACAAAAATAAATGGGACTTAGGCGATATCGTGAACGTTAAAAAGGAAAAATGGGGAGTACAAACAACAAAAAGAATAATAGAAGTAGAAGAAATAATTGAAGATGGTAAAAGAACAATTTACCCAACATTTGGTAGTCCGTTAACTTCTACTTGGGAAGATGATTAAGAAAGGAAGGTAAAAGATGGAAAAGTACGGATTTTTTAATTCTATCAGTAAAGACAGAGTATATGATGCCAGTGATGTAGCACAGTACATATCAAATTTTTTTACTAATGGAGTATTCAATAATGGTTTGCAGGTAACAGCAAACGACAATATGACTGTTACTGTTGGTGTTGGAAGTGCTAATATTAACGGATATTGCTATAATTTAATTGATGAGGGGAAAATATTAGATATAAGTTCTCCCGACAGTACACTATCAAGAATAGACAGTGTAATTGTACGCTGGGATAATAGCAATAGACAAATTACACTTCAAATATTGGAAGGTGCATATGCATCTTCACCAGCTCAGCCAACTTTAACAAGAACATCGAGCGTTTATGATTTGAGGCTTGCAAATATTTTGGTTACACCCGAAACTACACGTATTACCGACGATTTAATAACCGATACAAGGTTTTTAAGTGAATGTGGTAACGTTGTACAAGCTGTACAAAGTTTGGACACTAATGATATTTTTATTCAATATCAAACATTGTGGGAAAACTGGTTTCAAACTGTTCAAGATAATCTTGACGAAAATGTTGCTGGTAATTTACAAAATCAAATTAACGAAATAAATGATAAATTAATTTTCGATACAGAAGTAATCGAAGTAGAGGAGGAAGAATAATGAA
>CAZZCM010000016.1:0-15469 GCA_964652445.1 uncultured Muribaculaceae bacterium
TTATTCACCCAAAAAAGTGACAAATTATTATATTTTTGATACAATAAAAAAAGAATAAGGAGGGAAAGTTCATGCCAAAGGTAACAATCAAAGGTAATCCAAGCATGGTGTTAGAAGTACCTAATGGGATGACCTTATATGAAATAAGTAAATATGTTCAAAAAAACTTTAAATATCCAATCTTAGTTGCTGTCTGTGACAGTATTTTAACCAATTTAAGTAAGAAGGTTTATAGTGATAGTATTGTGGAATTTTTTGATAGAAGTACTACCTTTGGTAGTAGGGTATATTCTCGTAGCCTTGAATTTTTAGTTACTGTTTGTTCTTCATTAGTTCTAGGTAGAAAAGATGGCATTTTAATTGACTATACACTTGATAATGGAATTTATTGTGAAGTTAAAAATAAAAAAATAAATAAAAGTACTGTGGAATTAATTGAAAAGAAAATGCATGAATTAGTAAATAAGCATATTGAATATGATTTTGTTCCTGTAACTAAATTAGATGCCATGAAGTACTTTGAAAGTACTGGGCAACTAGACAAGGTTGAAAATTTAAGATATATCAGTAATGCAACTATAAAACTTTATAAATTGGGCAATTATTATGACTATTTTTTTGGGCCTGTTGCTTATGATACTGGCCAAACTGATATTTTTGAATTAGTTTATTTAGACGAAAGATGTTTTATAATTACTTTTCCAAGGGAAAAACATCCTGCTGATCCTATTAGACATGTTCATCATAAAAAAATATTTGAAGAATATCGAAGGTTTCAATCATGGAGTAGACAAGTTAATCTTAATCTATCATCGGATTTAAATAAATTAGGTACTCTAGGAAAATATAATGAAGCTATTAGTTTATCAGAAACTCATTATGATGACCAATTATCATCAATAGCTGAAGATATTCAAAGTAAGGAAAGAAACATCAAAATAATTTTAATGTCGGGTCCATCATCAAGTGGGAAAACAACAACTGCTAAAAAATTAAAGGTTCATTTAAAAGTAAGAGGAATAACAATTCATGAAATTTCATTGGATAATTATTTCATTAGACGCGAAGATACTCCAAAGGATAAAGACGGTAATTATGATTATGCTAGTTTACAAGCAATAGATTTAGAATTATTTAACGAAAATATGAAAAGTTTATTAAATGGCGAAGAAGTATTATTGCCAACATATAACTTTACTAAAGGTGAAAGGGAATTTAAAGGAAATACATTAAAATTAGAAGAAGGTGACTTATTATTAATTGAAGGAATTCATACTTTAAATGATGAATTAACAAAATATATTCCAAGAGAAAATAAGTACAAAATATTTATAACACCATTTACGCCTTTAAAAATAGACAATCGTAATAGGGTTCATTCAGCTGATGTGCGAAAGTTAAGAAGGATAGTCAGAGATAATAATTTTAGAGGTATTAGTGCGGAAGAGACTTTAAAAATATGGCCAAATGTTACTAAAGAAGCTGAAGATAGTATTTATCCATATCAAGATGAGGTTGATGTTGTTATAAATTCTGCTTTAAATTATGAAATAGGGGTATTAAAAATATATGCTGAACCATTATTATTTGCAATAAGTGAAGATAGTGAGTTTTATACAGAAGCCCACCAACTAATAACTTTACTTAGGAATTTTTTACCAATATCAAGTGAACTAGTTCCTCAAGATTCAGTTTTAAGAGAATTTATTGGTGGTAGTAATATCGATTATTAGAAAGGAAGATATTAATGATAAAAGTTGCAATTAACGGATTTGGAAGAATAGGAAGATTAGTATTCAGATTAATGGAAGCAGATGAAGATTTTGAAGTAGTGGCTATTAATGATTTAACTGATTCTGAACAATTGGCATACCTTTTAAAATATGATACATCGCATCGTAATTATTTAAAAGATGACATTACTTATAATGAAGAGGGAATAATTGTTAAAGGAAGAAAAATAAAGGTTTATGCTGAAACTGATCCAAATAATTTACCATGGAAAGAATTAGAAATTGATGAAGTTTTTGAATGTACTGGCAAATTCACTGACAAGGAAAAAGCTATGGCTCATATTAAGGCTGGCGCTAAAAAAGTAATTATTTCTGCCCCGGCTAAAGGTGATTTGAAAACTATTGTTTATGGGGTTAATGAGGAAACTTTAGATGGAACAGAACAAATTATAAGTGCTGCTTCGTGTACGACTAATTGTCTTGCTCCAGTTGTTAAAGTTTTAAATGATGAATTCAAAATACAAAAGGGCTATATGACTACAGTACATGCTTATACAAATGATCAATCGATGTTAGATGTTAGTCATAAAAAAGGTGCTAAATCAAGAAGAGGAAGGGCTGCAGCTGCCAATATAGTTCCAAGTTCAACTGGGGCGGCAAGTGCTTTGGGTAAAGTTATTCCTGAATTAGATGGAAAACTAGATGGAAATGCTTTAAGAGTGCCTGTGGCAACTGGTTCAGTAATTGATTTAACTTTACAATTAGGAATAAAAACAACTAAAGAAGAAATTAATATGTTGTTTAAAGAAAGTCAAAATCAAACTTTAGGCTATACTGAAGATCCTATTGTATCTAGTGATATTATTGGCGATAGGCATGGTGGGACAGTTGATAGCTTATTAACGCAAGTTTTAGACACTGAAAACGGACAATTAGTAAAAGTGGTAGCTTGGTATGATAATGAAATGAGCTATAGTGCTCAAATGGTTAGAACAGCTAAATATCTATTTAAAGACTAATATTATAAAAACGAGTAGTTATTTGACTCGTTTTTCTAATTGCCTTCTAATGAATTATAATATTATTTTGTTCATTAAAATGGATTTTTTCTTGTAATCAAAGCTATTTTGTTATAAAATATATAATAGGTGATAGTTATGAGAAGGGGATTTACATTGCTAGAGCTACTAGGTATTATAATTTTGCTTGGTATAATTATTCTAGTTGCCGTGCCATCATTGATACAATCAAATAAAGTTGCTGAAGTAAATGAGGAACGCGATTTCGATAATATCATTAATTCTGCTTGTATTTCATACGTGGGAGTACATTCAGAAGAATATAATGATTTGTTAACGGAAGATGGCACTACCAAAACCATTCCAGCCATGACGTTAATTAACGAAGGATATTTAAGTGCCACAATGAAAAATCCAAAATCAGAAGAAAATAAAACATTAGAAGAAGAAGCTGGAAATATAACTGCTGAAAACACTTCAGGGGAAATCACTTGTACATATAATAATTAAAAGAATAAGAATTAAGAGGGAGGAAGTAAAATGATAAAAACAATTAAAAATTTTGATTTAGAAGGAAAGAAAGTGATTATAAGATGTGACTTAAACGTTCCACTAAGGGGTGGGAAAATCGCTGATGATAATCGTATTTTAGAAAGCTTAGAAACAATAAAATACGCTACTGAAAAAGGTGCGAAAGTTATCATATTATCACATTTAGGAAGAGTAAAAACTGAAGAAGATAAAAGGAAATATAGCCTACGGATAATTGCTGATAGATTAAATAAACTTCTGGAAAACAAGGTAACATTTGCTGAAGATACTAAAGGCCCTGAAGTAGAAAACAAAATCAAACAAATGAAACCAAAAGAAGTATTAGTTTTAGAAAATACTAGATTTGAAGATTTGGATGGCAACAAAGAAAGTGATAACAACACTGCTCTTGCCAAATATTGGGCTTCATTAGGAGATATTTTTATCGATGATGCTTTTGGAACAGCTCATCGAAGTCATGCTTCAAACGTTGGCATTGCCAAATATTTACCAAGCGGAATTGGACTTTTAATGGATAGAGAAATTAAACAATTGTCTAAAGCTATAGATAAACCTAAAAAACCTTATATAGTAATCTTAGGTGGTTCAAAAGTTAGTGATAAAATTGGGGCTATTAAATTTCTATGCAAAAAAGCTGATTATGTTTTAATTGGAGGGGCTATGGCTTTTACTTTTCTAAAAGCTGCGGGCTTTGAAGTAGGCAAATCAATAGTAGAAAAGAAAAAATTAGATTTTTGTATTGAAATGCTAGACAAATATTCTGATAAGATAGTTTTACCAATAGATGTAGTTGCCAGCACTGAGTTAAATAAAAATGCTGAATCTCACATTCGATTTATAAATGAAATTGGTGAGGACGAAATGGGATTAGATATTGGTCCAAGAACTATCAAAGTATTTAAACAATATTTAAAAGATGCTAAAACGGTAATGTGGAATGGTCCATTAGGATATTTTGAAGTAGAACCATTTGCTGAAGGTACAAGAGAAATATTAGAAACAATTTCAAAATCCAAGGCAATAACCTTAATTGGTGGTGGCGATACAGCGAATGCTGCTATTAATATGGGCTATCAAAGTAAAGTATCACACGTTTCAACTGGTGGAGGAGCTAGTTTAAAGATGCTTGAAGGAAAAGAATTGCCAGCCTTAAAAGTTTTAAATGCAAAAAAATAACTTTAGAAATGGCATCATAATTGCCATAGTGACAATAATCGTTCTTTTCTTCGCTTTAAAAGACGATTTCTATGAAAAAATAAATTATATATTTTCCTTCAATATGTGGTGGCTATTGGGTGGATTACTATTGGTCATCCTTTATTGGCTATTAAAAGCAGAGGTTATAAATCTTTGTGGAAAACGAATAAAAAAAGATTATCAATTTAAAAAATCTTTAAAACTAACATTAGATACCCAATTTTTTAATGCGGTAACTCCTTTCTCATTAGGTGGACAACCTTTTCAAATATACCGATTAAAAAAACAAGGATTTAGTTTAGAACAAGGAATGAATATAATCATTCAAGATTGTATAGTCTATCAAATAGCCTTAATTTTACTTGGAACAATTGCTATTTTATCAAATTACTTTTTTAGCTTCTTTCCTGACAACTATTTATTAAAGCAACTAGTACTATTGGGTTATATAATAAACTTATCAGTAATAGTTATCTTATTTATTGTTGCGTTTAATAAAAAAGGCAATAAATTACTTCTAGATTTTGCGATTAAAATAGGGGCAAAATTCAAAATAATAAAAGATAAAGAGGCATTCTTAAAAAGAAGTAACGAAATCATAACAAATTTTCATCATAGTGCGACAACTTTAATGAAAAGTAAAAGGCACTTTATAAGAATAATTTTACTAAATTTTATTGCTTTAACCTTATTATATTTAGTTCCATATACTTTAGTGATGGGATTAGGACTTGAAATGGATTTTTTAATTGTTATTATTGCTACGGCATATGTAATGATTATTGGTTCATTTGTCCCACTTCCAGGTGGTAGTGGAGGATTAGAATTTGGTTTTGTTAGTTTCTTTGGAGTCTACATAGTAGGCGCACAACTATCAAGTATAATGATAGTTTGGCGATTTTTAACTTACTATTTAGGTCTAATTGTTGGAGCAATTTCCCTTAGTAAAAAGGAGGATTAAAATGCGAATAGGTATTTTTTCAGAAACATATACACCGTATATCAGTGGATTAGTTACTAGTGAAGTCATGCTTAAAAATGCCTTAGAAGAAAAAGGCCATGAAGTTTATATTGTAACAGCTAATTTAAAAGATTTTCACTATGAATACGATGAAAAAGAAAAAATTTTAAGAATTCCAGGAATACCAACTGGAATTTATGACTCAAGATTAACTAGTATTTATCCAATTCAAGCTATAAATAAAATAAAAAGTTGGAATTTAGATGTTATTCATTCTCAAACGGAATTTGCCATTGGTACATTTGCCCGAATATTAGCTAAACAATATAATATTCCAATTGTTCATACATATCACACTATGTATGAAGATTATGTTCATTACATAACCAAAGGACATTTTAATAAATCAAGTAAAAAATTAGTAGAATATCTTACTAAATTTTACTGTGATAAAACGATAACTGAACTAATTGTTCCTACGAAAAAAGCTTATGATTTATTTAAAGAAAAATATAATGTTGAAAGAAATATTCATATTATTCCAACAGGCATTGAAGTTGAAAGGTTTTATTCGGAAAATATCAGTAGTAAAAAGCAGCTAGAAATAATGAAAAAATATAACTTAAGTAAAAAACATTTCATTTGTATTTTTGTTGGAAGAATAGCTGAGGAAAAAAATATTCCTTTTCTAATTAATGTTATTGAGAAAATATCAAAAACAAATCCTAATATAAGATTATTAATAATTGGTGATGGTCCAGATAAGGAGAAATATGAGAAACTAGTCAAAGAAAAAAAATGTGAAAATAATATAATCTTTACTGGGAAAGTTAAATGGGAAGATGTTCCAACATACTATCACATTGGAAATGTCTTTCTTTCAGCTTCTACTACTGAAACTCAGGGACTTACAATTATTGAAGCCATGGCTGCTTCTTTACCACCACTGTGTATTGATGATGAAAGTTTTAGAAATACTGTAATTGATGGTTTAAATGGTTATTTATTTAAAGATGAAGAAGAGTGTGGAAAATATATTATAAAAATAATGAATGATAAAAAATTAGAACAGTCATTAAAAAGGGGTACTAGAACAAGTGCGGAAGGGCATTCATCAAAGTATTTTGCTCAGCGAGTTTTGGATGTTTATGAAAAAGCTATTGAAACTAAAAATAATAGCTTAAGAACAAAGTTTGTAAATTTAATTTCGAAGGTGAATCCATGGAAAAAATAGTGGCTTTAAATCATAAAATGAATATGGACTATGATGAAATAAAAGTTTATATTCAAAACTTAAAAAAACTTAATTTAGACCCCATAGTTTTTCCAACGGCTATATATGCGAAAGATTTTATCGAAAATAATATTAAGACAGGTCTTCAAAATATTTACTACCAAGAAAGTGGCTCATATACTGGCGAAATATCGCCGAAGCAAGCTCAAAGTTTAGGAATTGAGTATGCCCTTATTGGTCATTTTGAAAGGCGAGAAATTTTCAATGAAACAAATGCAGATATTAATAAAAAAGTTAAAGCTGCATTACAAAATAATTTAAAAGTTATTTTATGTATTGGGGAAAAAAGAAATGAAGATTATAAAGAAATTCTTAAAAAACAAATTGAAGAAGGATTAAATGGTGTTACTAAAGAAGTAATTATTGCTTATGAACCAGTATGGTCTATTGGTAGTAAGCAAACTTTAGATAAAAAAGAAATTGAAAATATAATTAAATATATTAAATCATTATTTAGTTATGATATAATGGTTTTGTATGGTGGGAGCGTTGATAGTGCCATTATTAATGACTTAAAAGAGGTAAATATTGTATCAGGCTTTCTAATTGGTGGGAATTCCACTAATATTCAGGAGTTAGCTAAAATTAAAGAAGTTGTATGTTAGAGCTTCTTTATTTTTTTGGAAAGGCTTTCGACAAAATTAGCTATTTTTCACTCTAGAAAATAGTGTCAAGATTATGTATAATTTTAATATAGTAAAGGAGAGAGTAAAAATGGAAAAGATAAATGTTTTAATGATTGATGATAATATTTCACTAATAAATATGGTTAAAGAATATTTCAAAGATAGTGAAGATATAAATATTTGTTTAGAAGCTTATGATGGATTAGAAGGTATTGATGTTATAACTAATAACCAAGATCAATTGGATTTAATTATTTTAGATCTTATAATGCCTAAAAAGGATGGTATTTATGTTTTAAGTGAAATGAAAAAAAGAGGAATTAATAAAAAAGTAATAGTGGCGACCAGCTATAATGCTGCTGAGGTAATTAGAGAGGTTTCTGAATATGGTGTTAATTATTACATCCTTAAACCATTTGATTTAGAAGATTTGAAAGCTAGAATATATGAAATTACAAATAAAAAAGATGATAATCAAAATATTGATTTTTATAGCAGTAATTTACAAGTATCAATTACTAAAATGTTACATGAATTAGGAATACCATCACATATTAAAGGCTATCAATATATTAGAGAAGCCGTAGGCATAATTTTCGAAAAACCAGAAGTAATTGGCGGTATTACTAAAGAGCTATATCCAGAACTTGCCAGCAAATATAATACAACTGTTTCTAGAGTCGAGAGAGCTATTCGACATGCTGTGGAAGTTAGCTGGAATAGAGGTAATTTAGATTTTATGGAAGAATTATTTGGGTATAGTGTTGATATTGATAAGGCCAAACCAACTAATTCAGAGTTTATAGTAACACTTGCCGATAAATTAAGATTAGATTTCCACAAAGTAGGGTAATCTATTTTTTTTGATGACTATTCAGTATTTAATAGAGAAGAAATGTCTATAATTTATGGTATTGTGTAGCGATGCTTATTCTAACGAAGGAGCGTTATTTTTCTATTACTACCTATTGCTTGTATATAGAATGACCTTGATAAAAGAAAACAAAAGGTGTAAAATAACGATAGATAATAGAAGGTGAAGATATGAAAAAAACTGGTTTTACTTTAATAGAACTAATAGGAACGGTAGTAATACTGGCAATCATCGCTTTGGTGGCTTTTCCAGCTATTTTAAGTGTATTAAAACAAGGCGAAGATCAAGTAGATGATTCGGTTAAAGAAATAGTTGAAAGTGCGTGTAATAATTATGTAAATGACAATTTAAATGATTATCCAAAACAATTAGAAAATGAAACTACACAGCCACAATGGGAAATAATGACAGCGGATTTAGTAGACAATGGTTATTTAGAACAAAGCATATATGACAAATATACTGAACTTGAAGGTTCTTGTGTCATAGTTACTAGTAATACACAAAGATATTTTTATACATTTAAAAACCAAAAAGATTGTTAATTTGAAAAATTTTATGGTTATGATGCTTTAAACGAAGTGAGAGGAATGAAATATAATATGCAGGATTCACATTTAGAAGATATAGAGCATGTAAGTAGATGGAAAAACTTGTTAAAGAAAAAGTAATAATTGTTATTTTTTTTTACAAAAATGAAAAAAAAGTAGGTCTTTGGAGAATGTTACTTTGTCCTTGAAAAATATAAGGAAATATAATATAATTGACTCGGTGATACTATGTGGAAAATAGGTAATGTTGACATAAAAAATAGAGTGGTTTTGGCGCCAATGGCTGGTATTTCCAACAGTGCTTTTCGTACTATTGCCAAAGAAATGGGGTGTGGGTTGATAGTTGCCGAAATGGTCAGTGATAAAGCTATTTACTATGGAAGTAAAAAAACAATTGATATGCTTTATATGACTGATTTTGAAAGACCTCTTTCCCAACAGATTTTTGGAAGTGATAAAGAAAGTTTTGTATCGTCGGCAAAATACATTGAAAAAAATATGAAACCAGATATTATTGATATTAATATGGGTTGCCCAGTTCCTAAAGTAGCTTGTAGAGCAGGGGCGGGAAGTGCTTTATTAAAAAATCCAAATAAAGTATATGAAATTGTTAAAGCTGTAACTGAAGCTGTTGAGATTCCTGTAACTGTCAAAATTAGAAGTGGTTGGGATAGTAATAGTATTAATGCGGTTGAAATTGCGAAAACATGTGAAAAAGCTGGTGCCAGTGCTATTGCGGTTCATGCGAGGACAAGAAGTCAGGGTTATAGTGGAAAAGCGGATTGGAACATTATAAAACAGGTGAAAGAAGCTGTTAATATACCTGTAATTGGAAATGGTGATATTAAAACGCCTGAAGATGCTAAAAGAATGTTAGAGGAAACAAACTGTGATGCTGTAATGATTGGTAGAGGAGTTTTAGGTAATCCATGGTTAATAAAGGAGACTATTGATTATTTAGAAAATGGTACTTTGCCTAAAGAAATAACTAAAGAAGAAAAAATTGAAATGATAAAGAAACATTTAAATTATTTATTAAAAATAAAGCCAGAAAAAGTTGCTGTTGCTGAAATGCGTACTCATGCTGCTCATTACCTAAAGGGTCTTTCAAATACTGCGAATACAAAAAATAAATTATTTAAAACAACATCGGCTAAAGAATTTAACCAAATATTAGATAATTATCTAAATACAAAAAGTATGTAATTATTTGTTTGGCTATATAAAAGGAGGAAAACGTATGCCAGAGCTTCCAGAAGTTGAAACGGTCAAGAATACTTTAAAAAGACAAATATTAAACAAGAAAATTATTTTAACAACTATCTATTGGAATAATATAATTGCCTTTCCTGAAGTAAATGAATTTGAAAAACAAATTCAAAATCAACGCATAAATAACATTCTAAGACGTGGCAAATGGCTTATGTTTGAATTAGATGATTATTTTTTACTTTCCCACTTAAGAATGGAAGGTAAATATTTTATTAGAAATAAAGGCGATGAAAGAAATAAGCATGAACATGTGATTTTTGCTTTTGATGATAATACTGAATTAAGATATCATGATACTAGAAAGTTTGGGAAAATGTATCTAATAAACAAAAATGAGGTTTATGATGTTAAACCCTTAAAAGATTTAGGCAAAGAACCATGGGATGAAACTTTAACTAAAGAATATTTAAAAGTCAAATTAAATAATAAACCAATAAAAACACAATTATTAGATCAATCTATAATTGTGGGAATTGGAAACATCTATGCTGATGAAATATTATTCCAAAGTAAAATTTATCCAGAATTATCAGGTGATAAGTTAAACGATAAAGATTTAGAAAATATTATAAGATATACTAGAATTATTTTAGAAAAAGCGATTGAACTTGGGGGAACAACTGTAAAAAGTTATACTTCGGCAGAGGGGGTTCATGGTAGATTTCAAAATGAGCTATTAGTCCATACTAAAGAAATGTGTCCAAACTGCAATACTAAAATTGAAAAAATAATCGTTGGTGGCAGGGGGACATATTATTGTCCAAAATGTCAAAAAAGATAAAGTTATTTAATAATGGGTTTATGTTTATATTCCATTAAAGTTAAATTAATTTTATCTTTTTCATTCGCATAATAAATATAACTGGTTTTCATTTCTATTTCTAAGCCTTTATATTTGTTAGAATATTTAGTTATAATTGGTAAATTAGAAAAGCTTTTAATATTTTTAAGGTATAGTCTACCTTTTTTATTCATCCCAAGAATTCTTATGTATTCTAATTCTTTTGTGTTTTCTTCTTTGGTAAAGCCACATAAAATATAAGTAAACATTCTATTTAATTTATTATAAGTGTATCTTTTGGTTTTAACTTTCATGATAAGTTCATCCCAAGAATTAACTTCATAAATATATTTTTTAATTCGGTTTTCGATGCCTTCATCTACATTAACATATTTATTCAATGTGTTAATTTCACTAATAATTTTATATTTAAGTAAATCAAAATAATCTTCATTAAATTTTAAATTGTTAAGTTTTTTATATGTTTCTAAAGGAACGTATTTTTTTATGTCTTTTTTTTCTTTTAGGGCTAATCTAATACTGGTGGCACTACAAATTGAACCGTCTAAATTTTTACTGTGAAAATCATTAGTTCTTTTAATTGTTACTGGTTTAATGTTAGTATCACTTAGATTCTTGACATAGCTTATACCAAGTAAATCGTTTGGACTACTAACTTTAATCTTACATAAATCATAAACGGCTTTAGCTAAACTTGTTGGATAATTAACGCCTTCATTTAAATACTTTTTTACTAATAAATCAAATTTTTTATTTTTTTGAACATTGGCGATTTTTGTTAGGTCATTTTCATTTAAATTTTCGGTTCCAAATACTACATGACTAACGCCTAAATTTTTTAAAATATTAATGGCTCCATAAGCAAAAATATCGGCTGAAGCTACTGAAAACATAAAAGGAAGTTCGACGACTAAATCAACATAATTTAAAGCTATTTCTGTTTTAGACCATTTATCAATAATGGATGCGTCGCCTCTTTGGGTAAAGTTTCCACTCATAACTAATATAATGGGTTTATTTGGAAACATTTCTTTAATTTTATTAATATGATAAATATGTCCATTATGAAATGGGTTATATTCACAAATAATTCCAATGCCATTCATAATTAATCACCTAATGTTATTATAAACTATCTTTTATTTTTCTTCAAATTTTTCTATTTGCCACGCATTAATATTTATTGTATAATTAGTACTAGATAAAAAGAAGGTGAATTGATGAAAGCATCATTAAAAAAAAGAATGACTGCTTATTTGATTGATATAATAATATTATTAATATTATTAGGATTAATTAGTCTTTTATATAAACCTGATAATACAGCTTTAAATAATAGTATGGATTTAATTACTTTAAAATATGCCAGTGGTGATATAACGTTTAATGAGTATATGACAAATTTAAGTACTATTTATAAAGAAATTGACTTAAATAATATCATATTAAATATAATTGATGTCATTTATATTATTGCTTATTTTATCATTTTACCTTATTTTAATCATGGTCAAACAGTTGGTAAAAAAATTATGGATATAAATGTTAGGGCCAATAGTAATGGGAAATTAACTATTTTAAAATTATTTTTAAGAAATCTTATAATTAATGGTTTATTCTATTTAATTGCGGTTATTATATGTACTTTAACGATTCCGTCAAGTTATTATTTCATAACTATAACGATATTAGGAATAATACAAATAGGCTTAATTTTAGCTAGTATATTTATGGTATTATATAGAAAAGATAAAAGGGGGCTACATGACATTATGGCTAAAACATGGGTAGCCAGTACAAAATAAAAAGAGGGTGTAATAATGAAATTATATGTAATGCGTCACGGAGAGACAATCCCCAATACATTACACAAAATTAGTGGTCAAAAAGAATGTGATTTAACTAAAAGAGGGATACAGGAAACGAAAAAACTAAAAGAAAAATTAAAAGACATAAACTTTGACATTATATTAACTTCGCCACTTAGTAGAGCGAGGATTACGGCTAGTATCATTGCTGATAAACCAATAATCATTGACAAAAGGTTAATTGAAAGGGATTACGGAAGTTTTGAAATGAAAAGAAAAAGCCAAATAGCTTATAAAGAATTTTGGAATTATGAAGATGACTTAAAAGTTAATGGTGGAGAAAGTATTAAAGATTTCTTTTACAGAGTATCTTCATTAATACAGGGTTTAAATCAAAAATATTCAAACAAAACTGTTTTATTAGTAACTCATGGTGGGGTTGCTAGAGCTATTCATTATTATATTACTGGAATTCCGAAAAATAATGATTTAACTGTTTTAAAGGTTCCAAACTGTAGTGTCAGAGTTTATGAAATAAAGGAGGTAAATTAATGAAACTTTTAGCCGTAAATGCGGGGAGTTCATCACTAAAATTCAAATTATATAATATGCCTGAGGAAGAAGTTTTAATATATGGATATATAGATAAAATAGGAGATAATTCTGATGTTAAAACAATTATCAATGGTCAAATAACTGAATGTCAAAAGCCATTAAGTAATCATGAGGAAGCTGTTAGGTGTCTTATTGATATTCTTTTAGAAAATAAAATAATAAATGGTTTAGAGGATATAAATGCTATTGGACATCGTATTGTAAATGGGGCTGGAAGGTATAAACCAGAGTTAATAGATGATAATACTATTTCTAGACTAGAAAAAATCGGTATTTTATCCAAAGCTCATATGCCTGGACATATTGCTGGAATAAAAGCTTTTCAAACTTTACTACCAAATGTCAAGCAAGTAATCATATATGATACAGCTTTTCATCACACGATTCCTAAAGAAAATTATTTATATCCAGTTCCTTATGAGTGGTATCAAAACTATGGTATTAGAAAGTTTGGTTTCCATGGTATCAGTTGTAAATATATAACTAATCAAATGGAAAAAATTCTAAACAAAAAACCTAATTTAATTATCTGTCACATTGGAAATGGTGCCAGTATAACGGCTGTTGAAGAGGGAAAATCAATTGATAATTCTATGGGTTTTACTGCTAATGAAGGATTAATGATGGGAACCAGATGTGGGAACATTGATTATTCGATTTTACCGTATATAGCTTTAATGACTAAAAAAGATATAAATGAAATAGATAAAATTCTAAATTGTAATAGTGGTATTTTAGGCCTTACTGGTGTTAGTGATAATAGGGACTTAGAAAATTTAGTGAGTGATAATGACGAAATGGCTATAACGGCTTATAACATGTATATCAATAAAGTAGTTGATTATATTGCTAAATACTATTTAAAACTATATAATATAGATGCGATTGTGTTATGTGGTGGGGTTGGTGAAAATGCTATAAACTTTAGAAAAAAATTAATTGAAAAGTTGGAAAAATTGGGAATTTATTTAGATGAAGAAACTAATCAAAATATATCAAAATTTTCTAAAACTAATAGTGGTATTATTACAACTAAAGATTCAAGGATACCATGTTATGTTATTCCAACTGATGAAGAATTAATGATTGCTAGAGAAACATATGATCTTTTAAAATAGAAAGTGTGATTTATGATGAGTATATATAAACAAATATACAAACAAATAAAAAGGGCAAATAAGATAATAATTGCTAGACATGTTGGACCAGATCCTGATGCTTTAGGTAGTTCGCTTGGACTAAAAAAAATAATTTTAAATACTTTTCCGGATAAACAGGTTTATGTTATTGGAAGTCCAACTAGTAAATTTAAATTTATGGGTTTATTGGATAAATTTACGGAAGATATGGATGATGGATTATTGATTGTAACTGATACTCCAGATGCCCAAAGAGTAGATGGGGTTAATCCTAAACAATTTAAACAAAGTATTAAAATAGATCACCATCCATTCATTGAAAAAACATGTAAGTTGGAATGGATTGATGATAAAGCTTCAAGTGCTTGTCAAATGATAGTTGAGCTTTGTTTAAATACAAAATTAAAATTAGATACCGAGGCTGCTGAACTTTTATATACTGGAATAATTGCCGATACTAATAGATTTATGTTTGCCTATACATCACCACAAACTTTTGATATTGTAAGTTATCTTTTAAGGCAAACGAATCTTGATATTACAAAGGTTTATAATAATCTTTATATGAGACCATATAAAGAAATAAAATTCCAAGGTTATTTATCACAAAATTTTATAATAAATGAAGATAAAGTTGGCTATATAATAATTGATGATAATGTTTTAAATGATTATGGGGTAGATGTTGCGACTGCTGGTAATATGATAAATAATTTTAATCATATTAATGAAATGTTAGTGTGGGTAACTTTTACATATGACAAGGAATTAAATTCTTATCGTACTTCAATTAGGTCAAGAGGACCAGTCATTAATGAAGTGGCGACTCATTTTGGTGGTGGCGGACATATATATGCTAGTGGAGTTAGAATAAAAGATGAAGAAAATATGAAGAAACTGATTGAAGAATTAAGTGAAATTTCAAGGGAGTATATGAAAAATGAAATTAAATAAGAGTTTCATTTTTTTATATATTAGGAACTAGGTCCGTAATAACTTGGAGTAAACTATTCAAGAATATTTAGC